>CAZKGP010000064.1:0-9386 GCA_964552225.1 uncultured Acetatifactor sp. | reverse complement strand
ATGGATATGCTAGGACATACATTATGATATGTGGAGCATTCTTTATTCCACTAGGTATGATTTTTATTTATCGCAATGCTATGCAAGGATGTGGATATTCTTTTATTCCAATGCTAGGTGGTGTGGTAGAGCTAGTCAGCCGTTGTGCATTAGCCTTTGTTGCTGCTAGTATGTTAAGTTTCGTAGGTGTATGTTTTGCGAATGCTAGTGCATGGTTTACTGCTGGAATCTTTTTGCTCTTTGGTTATAAGTTTGTACTGGGCAAAATGATGCCAAAGACGGATACTATGAATCAGCAGAATCCTGAAGCACATATTCAAACAGAAGACCCGCAGCAAACCAATATGGAGCAAAATCAAGACGAATAAAACGATTCAGATTCCATTTGGAGCGGTAATAATCCCATGGGCATAAAGCGCGTTTAGATAAAAGACTTCCTGTAATATACTCAGCAGAGAATATGAGTGTCATATAGGTAAGACCACGTAACCATAAAGGTTTGTTTTTGAGTAGATGAGTAATGGGGTAAAGTAGGGAGGCGCTTCCATAGATTGGAAACATCCATATAGAAGTAGTTCCTTTTAAACGCATATCTCTGCGACGAAAGGAATGAAAGGAAGTAAATAGAATCTCCATACACCAGCCTATAAGTCCACATTTCATAAAATTATAAAATAATTTGTTTGTATTTTTTTTGGTTTTTAAAATTTGATTCATATAAGTGGCCTCGATTCTTGTGTTTTTAAGGGGGCAAAAGTTATGGCACCATGATACCTACGGATTGCTTAGCATGAAAAGCATGAGCTTGTGACCCTGGTATCATAGTTTGCCCATCAAAAAGAAAAATATACGTAACGATAAGTGACATGATAAGCACAAAGTTTCGTTAGAATGGAGTATACTTTGAAATACGAAGAAGCAATAGAATATATCGAATCCCTTAGCTGTTATGGAATTGTCCCTGGACTTGAGAATATTACACAGCTGTGTGCTCGTATGGGGAACCCACAGGATTCGTTACAATTTGTTCATATCGCAGGGACCAACGGAAAAGGTTCCACATTAGCTTTTATTTCGACTATTTTAAAAAAAGCAGGGTATAAAGTGGGACGTTATGTGTCACCAACTATTTTTCAATATAATGAACGAATACAAATTGGAGAGCGTCCAATCACAAAAGCAGCCCTTTGTGAAGGGGTTGCTTTGATGAAAGAGATTTGTGACAAAATGGTAGCAGAAGGCTTATCTCATCCCACCCCTTTTGAAGTAGAAACAGCTTTGGCGTTTTGGTACTTTCAAAAGATGGAATGTGATATCGTTGTATTGGAAACAGGAATGGGTGGAAAAAGTGATGCTACAAATATTGTAAAAACAGTAAAAGTAGCAGTATTAACTCCCATTAGCATGGACCATATGCAGTTCCTTGGCAAAAATCTATCTCAAATTGCAGGGGAAAAAGCTGGTATTATTAAGGAGGGCAGTATTGTAGTATCTGCCCAGCAACCGTCGGAAGCTCTTACTGTTATTGAAGAGATGGTGTCACAACAAAATGGAACTCTTGTAATTGCCAGTGTAGAGCACGCAGAAAAGGTTCGTTATGGAATAGAAAGACAACGTTTTAATTACCAACATTATAAAGATTTGGAGATTCGATTAATAGGAACCTACCAGATTGCCAATGCCATATTGGCTGTGGAAGCGATAAATGCATTAAATCAAGTTGGTTTTTCAATATCGGAAACGGCTCTAAGAAATGGATTAAGGGAAACTAAATGGCAGGGACGTTTTTCAGTCATAAGTAAAAGGCCTTTTTTGGTTGTAGATGGAGCTCATAATGAGGAGGCTGCCAAACTTTTGGCAGAGTCTATAGAATTCTATTTTACAAAAAAGAGAATTATCTATATAATGGGAATATTAAAAGACAAAGACTATCACAAAATAATAGAATTGACTCATACCTATGCAGATCATATTATTACAATTACGCCCCCCAACAATCCAAGAGCTATGCAGGCATATGATTTGGCTAAAGAAATTGCATTGGTGCATCCTCAGGTAACTGCAGTAGATAGTTTGGAGGAAGCAGTAGAAATGAGTTATTTATTGGCAGACAAAAATGATGTGATTGTGGCGTTTGGCTCTTTATCGTATTTGGGGAAACTAATATCTCTTGTGGAAGGTAAGAAGGCGAGGAAATAAATACATAATGGTTAACGAAGATAAAGTAATAAAGGCGATACAATTATTATTAGAAGGACTTGGAGAAGATTCAAGTAGAGAAGGTTTGGTGGAAACACCAGAGCGAATTGCTAGGATGTACAAGGAAATTCTAGGAGGTATGGAGGAAGATGCATCACAGCATCTATCCAAGGTATTTTCAGTAGATAACAATGATATGGTTCTGGAAAAAGATATTGTATTTTATTCTACTTGTGAACACCATTTAATGCCGTTTTATGGAAAAGCACACGTTGCTTATATTCCCAATGGAAAGGTAGTCGGCCTTAGTAAATTGGCAAGAACCGTTGAAGTTTTTGCTCGTAGATTACAGATACAGGAGCAGATGACAAGCCAAATTGCGAATGCTATTATGGAGCATTTATTACCACAAGGTGTTATGGTGATGATAGAGGCTGAGCATATGTGTATGACCATGAGAGGAATCAAAAAACCAGGCAGTAAAACAGTAAGTATTGCGACACGTGGTGAGTTTGAAAACAATCAGGCATTGCAGAATCAATTTTTTCAAATGCTCCATGAAAGATAGGAATTATAAAATGAAAAGAGTGAATGAGATTATTAATAATCACCAGTTTAGGAAGCATTTACAGCAAATAGAAGAGGCAGAAGCAAATCGGTGCTTCTGCCTTCATAATATAGCCCATTTTCTAGATGTAGCAAGAATTGCTATGGTTATAAATCTAGAAGAACAATTAAATATAGATAAAGAGCTAATATATGCGACAGGGCTTCTACATGATATAGGAAGGCATATCCAGTATGCAGACGGAACACCACACGAAATTGCTAGTGCAGAAATTGCACCGTCTATTCTACAAGAGTGTAATTTCCAGAATGAGGAAATTATGTTAATAAAGGATGCTATTTTTTCTCATAGAAATTCGCATATAATGGAGGAAAAAAACCTTCGTGGTATTATTTATAGAGCAGATAAAGCAAGTCGGGCTTGTTTTGCATGTGATATGGAATTACAATGTAATTGGGATAACAAAAAGAAAAATATAAAAGTAATGTATTAAAAGTAAAAGAACGGAGGGAAACACAATGAAAATTGGAAAGAAGGAATTTGATACTGCAAACAATACGTATGTAATGGGGATTTTGAATGTTACACCTGATTCCTTTTCTGATGGTGGGAAGTGGAATAAGAAAGATGCAGCACTAAAGCATGTGGAAGAAATGATTGCAGAAGGTATGGATATTGTAGATATCGGTGGTGAGTCTACTAGACCAGGGTATACAAAGTTAACGGACGAAGAAGAAATTGAGAGGGTAGTACCTATCATTGAAGCTGTTAAAAGTAATTTTGATATTCCTATTTCTTTGGATACATACAAAGCAAAGGTAGCTGAAGCTGGTATTAGTGTTGGTGCTGATTTGATTAATGATATCTGGGGACTTAAATATGATGGAAAAATGGCAGCAGTGATTGCTAAAAGTAATCTGCCTTGCTGTCTTATGCATAATCGTAAGGATATGAATTATGCGAATTATATAAATGACGTGGTAATGGATTTATCAGAAACAATAAAATTAGCCACAAATGCAGGTATTGCAGATGAAAATATTATAATTGATCCAGGTGTAGGTGTGGGATTTGCAAAAAGCAATGAAAACAACTTAGAGATTATTAATAAGCTTGAAGTATTAAATATGTTTGGATATCCAATCCTTTTAGGAACTAGCCGTAAATCGGTAATTGGATTAGCTCTAGACTTGCCAGCATCAGAACGCTTAGAAGGTACGATTGTTACGACTGTTATTGGTGTTATGAAGAAATGTTCTTTTGTTAGAGTACACGATATAAAAGAAAATAAAAGAGCCATTCAAATGACAAAAGCAATTATCGGCTATAAGTAAGCTTTTGCATAAGGAGGTATTACATGGATGAGATAAGGATAGATAATTTAGAAGTGTATGCATATCATGGAGTGTTTCCAGAAGAAAATGAAAAGGGACAACCTTTTTTTGTTAATGCAGTACTTTATACAAATACGAGAAAAGCTGGACAAGTTGATTACTTAAAATTATCCACTCATTATGGGGAAGTATGTCATTTTATTACAAAATGGATGCAGACAAACACTTATAAATTGATTGAGTCTGTAGCGGAAAATGTAGCCAGAGAAGTATTACATGAATTTCCTCTTGTCCATTCCATGATGTTAGAGATACGTAAGCCGGAAGCTCCTATAGGATTGCCCTTTCAATCCGTATCCGTTAAAATCAACAGAGGCTGGCATAAGGTTTACATAGCATTTGGTTCTAATATGGGAGAGCGTGAGCAATATATTAAACAAGGAATCAATTCTATTAGAGAATTAAAAGATTGTCGTGTGAATCATGTGTCGGAAATCATCACAACAAAAGCATACGGAGGCGTGGAACAAGACGATTTCTTGAATGGGGTACTTGAGTTAGATACCCTATTAACACCCAATGAATTATTAGAAGAACTACATGTAATTGAAGCCAATGCAAATCGTGAGAGGAAGATACATTGGGGTCCAAGAACATTGGATCTAGATATTATTTATTATGATAAATTAATATATGAAGACAATGAGTTAATAATTCCACATATTGATATGCAAAATCGTTATTTTGTATTAAAGCCATTGGCAGAAATTGCTCCTAATTATCGTCATCCAATTTTACAGAAAACTACTCAAGAATTATTAACTAAACTGAAAAGCGTTTCATCACAGGTTCCAGATAACGCTGAGAAAAGTGTGCACATAGCCCAGTGAATAATCCTGTTATAACGGCACCGATTAATAGGAAGGGTAAGTAGGCCCAGATACCTATAGTTTGAGTGATTAGAAAAGCCACACAAAGCTGTCCAAGGTTATGAAAGATAGCACCTATTATTGCGGTAAGATAGATGTAATGGTTTTGCAATAGCTTGTTAGCAAGAAACATTGCGCCAAAGCACAGTAGTCCACCGGCTAAACTGTAGAGGAGGCTTACAGCTTGTCCGAAGAAAAAACCAGCAAGCAGGATACGCATAAGCAATACTAATAAGGTATTGGAGGGCGTATCATTACGCAATAAGATAAGAGTTATAATATTGGCCAAGCCTAGCTTAATACCAGGAACCGGAATAATCGGTGGAATGGCACTTTCAATTGTAAAAATAATTAGTGCTAACGCAGTAAAAAGTGCTAAAGAAGTTAATTTTTTAAGTTTCATAATTTGCCTCCTAATAGGTATATACATCAGGTGCTTCAGAGGAGATGCTAGATTCTTTCTCGATTAGAATTACCAGATGATTGGGAAGACAAGTAATGGGTAATAGTGAATTGTGAATAAATCCTTGTTTTACACATAACTTATCAGGACAATTGGCAGCAGTAATTCCAATGGAGTCTGAATGTATTTCTATGGTATTGGAATAAGTGCTATCAGAGTTGCTATTTGTAATTTCAAATGAGTAAGAAGGACTATTCTTGTCAAGAGGAATACGTTGAATCAGAATACCATCTTGATAAATGGAAGCAACATAATTACCAGTAGATGTACGGGATTGATATATCAAAGCAATACTGCTGCCAATAAGTATTATTATAATAAGTATAATTAAGGTTCGTGCCACTTTCTTGTATGAGGGATTAGAGGTCATGTGTAAGGGGCTCCCTTCTGTTAGTTTATAATAAAATTATAACAAATTGGTGCCCAAAAAAGAAGATAGAAGAGGAAAATAGATTGAATAAACTCCAACCCCAAAAACTTCATCAGAAAAGTGAATGGTTATATAAATCCATATTACTGGTGATTAGCTGTATACTGATGTTATGTATCACTGGATGTGGTAAAAACGTTCAGGTGTATAGTAAAGTAGATACGGGAATGGGAACCATCATTAATCAAAAGTTATATTTAAAAGGATGCACGACTCAAGATGAAGCAGAAATTGCAGGTTCTATTATGGACATTGTAGAGGACTTGGAAAAAAACGTTCTATCTTGGAGACTGCCCTCATCTGAAATTTATCAGATTAATGAGAAGGCAGGAAATGAAGCAATTAAAATGTCTTCAGAACTTGAGACTATGATAAATACTATATTAGATGTATCTCGTGAAAGCCAAGGGGCTTTAGATATTACCATTGGTGATACGGTACAGTTATGGAATATAGATGCTTATTTAAACGGCGAGGTGAATGAGTTTCAGCCCCCATCTGAAGAAGCAATTAAGGAATCACTTAAGGATGCAGGGTATGAAAAAATAAAGATAGACCAAGATAAAATAAGTTTACCAGAGAATATGAAATTAGATATGGGGGCTTTAGGTAAGGGCATTGCCTGCGATAAAATTTATGAATATTTATCAAAACAAGATAAGGTAAAAGGGGCCACCATTTCTGTAGGAGGAAGTATTTTAACTTATGGTAAAAAAACAAATGGTGAGAAATGGAACGTTGCGATTATAAATCCAAGCGATGCTAGTAGCTCTATTGGATACTTTGCTTTAGAAGGAAAGTGGTGTATTTCCACATCTGGTTCATATGAAAGAGTAATTAACCAGGATGATAATGTGTATCACCACATATTAGATCCTTTTACTGGATACCCCGCAGATTGCGGAATAACAAGTGTTTCTATCCTTTGTGAAAGTGGAATTTTAAGTGATGCGCTTTCCACCGCATGTTTTGTTCTTGGGGTTGAAAAAGGACTTCTTTTAGCAGAAGAATTTAATGCCCATGCAGTTATCGTTGATAAAAGCGGACAAATATATACCACTAAAGGAATTGAGAAATATTTTATCACAGCGATTTGAGCAGAATGGAGATTAAAATGGAACAAGAACATAGGGATTTTATCTACGTAGATAAAACCATCATAGATAAAGTAAATGAACAGATGCCACCAGAAGAGGAACTAATGGATTTAGCGGATTTTTTTAAAGTGTTTGGAGATGCTACACGTTTAAAAATTCTATATGTATTATTATGTTCTGAAATGTGCGTGTTTGATATTGCGAATATGATTGGAATGTCTCAATCAGCGGTTTCTCATCAGCTACGCGTATTAAAACAGATGGCCTTAGTAAAAAATAGGAGAGAAGGAAAGACTATTTTCTATTCTCTTGCAGATTCTCATATTGTAACTATTTTAAGCCAAGGCCTTGACCATATTGAAGAATAGAGAATTATTTCTCAGGAATAGCATCACGTGCACCTTGAAAAACTCCGTAGGAGGTGCTATGAATAGGCATGTGATATAGTGTTATTTCGTCACCAAATTCTTTGAAGTACACATAATTGGAGGTTTGGTGAATTGCAGTATAATTCCCTTCTGCTATAACAGTGGACTCACTTCCGTCTGTTTTCATTCTGATTAATTGCGGTGTATTAGCAGAATTCTTCTGATAAAAAATATAATCGTTACCTACATTAAAACAATCTATTCTATCGTTAGTCAGTACTTCAATATGATTTTGACTTATAGAGTAACGACAAAGTCTATAATTATTTGCTACATCCATATAATAAACCCAATCCCCTATTACAGCTGGCTCCCAAATGTTACCTTGCCAAACTACAGAGGAATAACCTGTATCTGTATCAAGTGCATGGAGATAGTGGTCGTTCCCTGTACCATTATAATATATAGTGCTATTATAAACACTGGCAGGATTAATCATATATGTTTGAACAATAGTATCTTCAGTCTTGTCAATTTTAATTTTATGAAGCTCATGTGAATTAGAGCCAACAGTTAAAAAGTATAAATAGTCATCAACAAGTTGAATCGTAATTACTGTACGTGAAGTAAGACTTGTTGTATTTTTACCATCTAAGTCCGCACGGACGTATGTCTGGCGGGAATAAATATTAGCAAATCCCTCTGCTTGGGTAGTTCCCGTATTATAATAATAGAGATATTTACCACCAGCTAGAATATTCGTTGATGTTACATTGTTCACCTTATGTATATTTCCCTCGATTGAGTCCATAGCATATAAATATCCGTTATCAAAAGAATTACTAAAATAAATGGTATCATTATATTCGCAAAAAAGTCCTCCATTATTAATATTCCCTGCTGTGTTCCCCACAGTTCCCTTTGGATTCATCACAACCTTCTGTAAATATATAGATAAAATCATTAAGCCAAATACAATCCCCGATATCAATACAATTATAACAACCGTTTTATTTCTTTTACTCATACTTTTCCTACCTACCCTTTCAACCAACAACATACGAAGCTGGCGCCTTGCAACAACGTATGAAGAATGGCTCGTAAGAGACATTCTTCTAGACGAGATTTAGATTTACTTTGGTGAGGTTTTTTCGAACCTTAGTAAATCTTCTCGTCTTAGTATACAGTTTCTCACTATTGCTATCAAGTTACTTTTAGTATAAACTAATATTTAGTAAAAAAATAGGTTTACTTTGAGCACCATAAGTGTGAATCGTAATCAAAACAGAGGAAAAAGGAGTACATATCTCATGGATTTGTTGGAGTTAAGACAAGAAATTGATCAAATTGATAGCCAGCTTGTGAGTCTCTATGAGCAGAGAATGAATATATCAAAGCAGGTGGCTGAATATAAAATAGAAAATGGTAAAAAGGTTTTTGATAAGCAGAGAGAAGTTGAGAAGCTTGCAAAGGTCAAATCTATGACACACAATGAATTTAACAGCCATGGAATAGAAGAATTGTTTGAACAAATCATGTCTATGAGCAGGAAACTTCAATACCAACTGTTAGCAGAAAACGGAAGCTTTGGAAAACTCCCATTTATTGGAGTAGATGAGTTAGATACGAAGAATGCAAGAGTAGTGTTTCAAGGAGCAGAAGGGGCATACTCTCAAGCTGCTATGATGAAATATTTTGGAGATAAAGTGAACAGTTTTCATGTGGAAACCTTTAGAGATGCTATGTTTGCTATTGATGAAGGAAGTGCTGATTATGCAGTACTGCCAATTGAAAATTCTACAGCAGGCATTGTAACTGAAATATATGATTTGCTAGTTGAGTTTGAGAACTATATTGTAGGGGAGCAGATTATACCAATTGAACATTGTCTTCTTGTATCTCCTGGTACTAAGATGGAAGAAATAAAGACCGTTTATTCTCATCCACAATCTCTGATGCAAAGTGCCAAATTCCTTCAAAATTATGATTGGAAGCAGA
>CAZKGP010000063.1:0-9642 GCA_964552225.1 uncultured Acetatifactor sp. | reverse complement strand
ACAATTTTTAGATATAACTAGACATCTATGCAACGATTATAAACCATCCATATACCTTAATGAATTAATGGACTCTGGGGCATTAGACAGCTATCCTTTTTCTATGCTGGCAGATATGAAGAAAACCCCTCAGTCACCAATTCACCATCCGGAGGGAAATGTATGGATTCATGTATGTATGGTAGTTGATGAAGCGGCAAGTTTGAGAGAACGCAGTGACGACCCTAGAATTTTTATGTGGGCAGCTCTTTTGCATGATATTGGTAAACCACTTACAACTAAAATCAAAGGAAGCAAAATTACATCCTATGAACATGATAAGGTAGGGATGCGACAGGCTAAGAAATTTCTGCTATCAATTATAAAAGATAGAGTATTTATAAACAAGGTGTGTAAATTGGTACGATACCATATGCAGCCAATGTATGTTGTGAAGAATATGCCATTCGCTGAACTTTCAAATATGAAGAGAGATGTAGACGTGAGAGAAGTAGCTTTATTAGGATATTGTGACCGTATGGGAAGAGGCGGAAACGATAGGGATTCTGAAAGTGAAAGTGCATATATGAAGGAATTTTTACGCAAGTGCGGTAAGGCAGGGAAACGGATACCCTCCTGAAAAAGGAGGGTATCACAAAACTAATCTTCAATACTGAGCAAACGTTCCTTAGACATTTTAATATGCTCGATTAAATGTCCAATATTGCCTTCTCCTGCATATTCTTCCATAGAGTAAAAGTCACAGTCTAAATCAGACCAATATAATTCATTTTCATCACCAGAAACGGTAAAAGGTTTGTTCAGACGACCAACATATACTTCTACATAACAATTATCAAGGTGATAGGTAAAGTCCATTAAATGAGTTAAGCGGATGTCATTTTTAGTAATAGATGTTTCTTCAAATAATTCTCTGTAAGCCCCGTCTATTCCTGATTCCCCTTTCTCAATTTTACCTCCTACCAAATTAGATAATCCAATATATGGATTTTTTCTGCGCTTGCACATAAGAAGCTTTTTACATTTATAGTCGTAAACGGCTATGATATTAAGACCTTGCATGGAATTTTGCACTTTGCATACTACTCGAACCAAGCTGGCATCAGCTTGAATATTTAAAGGGAATGCCATAACCTCAAAGGATTTCTTATCTAATAGCATATGCAGATTGGTAAGATTTTCTAGTATTAGTATATTATGAGCAAGTAAATCCTTATGGACTTTAAATGGGATATGGTCAGGGGAAGGCATGTCCATACCTAATATTTTTATTTTTTTATGAATAAAAAAGTCAGACAGTTCGTTGCTTATAGCAGGATGGGAAGAAAAATATTTATCTGAGTGAAAATGTTCATCCCAACCAGTATATAAAAGAACGATATTGTCTTCTCTGACTAAATCATTATAAATTGGTTTCATTGAAATGGTAGATTCTCCCCGTACATCAAGCACAATGCCTTGACCTGTAAAACACTCTAATGGAAAATCAGAAACGGTTCTATTGTCCTCAAGTAGGTGCATTGGCATATCAATATGGGTACCTACATGCATGTTGGTTTGCAAATAATGTCCACAATAAAAGTCCTTATCTAAATATTTGTTTTGCACTAAAGATAAGGGGGTATCTCCTGGATAAACAGGAGTGTTTGGTTGTAAGGGGTGAGTAATATCAATATATTGCATAAAATCTCCTTTGAAATAAACTGAGTATATGAACTGCGTTTATTATAACACAAGGGAGAAAAGTTGGGAGGAAAATAATATGTCAGAGTTTTGTTTAAAGGTATTAGATAAAAGTAATAATACAGTGGCATCTAGCCGCGGTGTAGGAGAAGTCAGCCTCGTATTTGACAGGGCTTATGAAGAGGGCGATCAAATTATATTAGAGTCTTCTTCAGAAAGTATTTATGTGTGGCTTCAGGTGGATGATGCCCTTGGAAGGTCTTTGGTGTATCTTACTGGTAATGTTTCATATGTAGTTCCTTTTGGAGAGAGAAGAATTAATCTTTCCCCAAAGGCTTTTTATGGTGATAAACATTTAATTACAGTAAAAGAAGCGAAGGACTTTGAAGTAAATGCCTATCGTAATCTTGCTATAAATGTATGCGACCAGCATGGTATGATAAATTGTTTTCCTCATGCGACGGCAAATGTGGAAACAAGAGGAGAGTCAGTATTTGCAGCTCAAAATGCGATTGATGGTGTCACTGTCAATCATAGTCACGGAGAATGGCCTTATCAGTCCTGGGGGATTAATAGACAAGAGGATGCAAGAATAAGAATTGACTTTGGTAGAGAAGTAGAAACAGACAGAATTTGTTTATATACAAGAGCGGATTTTCCACATGATAATTGGTGGGAGAAAGTATCCTTTTCCTTCTCAGATGGAAGTCAGTTGGATTTTGAAATGGAAAAAAGTGATAAACCTCATGAAATATGTTTTGAAAAAAAGCGGATTAACTGGATTGATTTATATGATATGAAGAAATCAGATGATCCATCTCCATTTCCTGCATTAACTCAGATTGAGGTATATGGACGATAGAAGTAGATTATAATATGTTAAAATAAGACCTCTGAATTTTTCAGAGGTCTTACTAAGATTCTAGAATTGTCTTCTTCTAGCGGAAACTCTACAAACCAAACTTCTCCTTCGTAGAAATCACTCATTTACTTCCTTTCCTGCCTTTTTATTACTTAACAAAGTAAATAATTCATCCCACTCAGACTCACTTATCCATTCATCATCTAAAGGAATCACAGGATGACCTTGTTCATTATATTTAGTATTTTGAGTTGCACTTGCATATGCCTGCTCTCTATTTGTTGCTAGATACTGTGCTAATGTTGTCATATCGTCATCCTCCTTCTTGAAATTATGTTCGTCATTTATATTCTTAATCTTTTCATTACTCACATTATACCGCTTTTCTTAAAAATTGCATAGTTGGCATAATTAACAAATATACAATTTTCTTTAATGTCAATCAAGATATTTTGATATACCTATGATAGACATTTTTTTTATGCTTATGCATTGTAAGTCAAAATATACGCGCCCCCACAGACGGATAATCTCGCATAGCGAGATATATCTGGTTATAAGAAGTTCTTATAACTAGATATATTTTATTAGTAATTTTCAAACAAGTATACTAAACATATAATAATACTATGAAATGCATTCTTCAAATTGATTGCAGAGAGGAGACTATTATGGGAGTAGAGAAAGATTTTGAAAAAATAAAACAGCATTTGGTAACGTAGTGAATTCAGAGGATGCAAATGAGGTATCTAACACAGGCGCGTTTGTAAGACAGGATAATTATTTTGTAACCCCTTTTGGAAATGGAGAGGGGGAGTTGCCAGTAGAACCTAATCGTTATCGATTGATATGGACACCCCTTTGCCCATGGGCAACAAGGCAAGTCATTGCGTTCAAGCTACTTGGTTTGGAGGACAAAATTAGTGTTGGCAAAGTGGCACCAGTTAGAACAGAAAATGGTTGGGAATTTTCATTAGATGAGGGTGGAGTAGATCCCGTACTTGGAATTAGATTTCTTCCTGAAATTTATGCAGAGACAGAACCAGAGTATACAGGTCGTGCCACCGTTCCAACAATAGTAGACTTGAAAACAAGAAAGGTAGTAAATAATGACTATCACCATCTAACTAATTATTGGGAAACTGTTTGGCAGCCATATCATAAAGAAGGTGCACCAGATTTATATCCTACCCAATTGAGAGAAGAAATAGATGAGTTAAATGTAATTCTATTTAATGATGTCAATAACGGAGTCTATAAAGCCGGATTTGCTCAAAGCCAAGAAGAATATGAGAAAGCATATGATATCTTATTTGAAAGACTAGACTGGCTAGAAGAAAGATTAGGGAAAAGCAGATATTTATTTGGCGATTATATAACGGATTCTGATATTAGACTTTATGTAACTTTAGCAAGATTTGATGTAGCTTATTACTTTAGCCACAAAACAAATCGAAATAGAATATCCGATTTTGATAATTTATGGAATTACTCCAAAGATTTATATTCCATTCCTGCTTTTAAAGATGCAACAGATTTTGATGCCATTAAAAGAGGCTATCTACTAGGAAGTCATAGTCATAACCCTTACAATATTCTTCCTGTTGGACCCGATACCTCTATATGGGAAGAATCACATAATAGAGATGAAAAGTTTGGAAAAAGAAAATTTTGATAGAAGAGAGATGACATGAGATGGGTAATATTACATATCGAATTGATAGAGATAACGTAAAGTGGCAGCAGGTTGCAGAGGTGTTAAAAGACTCAGGATTATCAGACCATTCTCCAGAGGAACAAGAAATTATATTTAAAAACAGTTATGCAGTAGTGTTTGTCTATGATGATGACAAAATTGTTGGAGTGGCGAGAGCATTGTCAGACGGAATATGTCAAGCAGCTATATATAATGTTGCACTGTATGAAGAATATCATGGCAATGGAATTGGTAGAAAACTGATTACATTATTGTTAGACCAATTAAAGGGTCAAAATATAATATTATATACCCATCCACGAACCATTGCATTATATGAAAAGTTTGGATTTAGAAGAAGTAAAACTGCAATGTGTGCCTTTGTAGGAACGGCTGAAGAATTTGAGTGGAAGAACCAAGAAGGATTTTTACTTCCTGAACAATATCGTTTTGAGGGAGAAAATATCCATATAAAAGGAGGGAATTGAAATGTCAGATAAATATATTACAACAGAAGTACAACCTAATGGAAAATTTGAAAGGCAGAATAATAGATTTGTTACACCTTTTGGAAATGCGCCAGGAGAACTACCAGTTGAAGCAAATCGGTATAGAATCTTGTGGGCTCCTGCTTGCCCTTGGGCTCATAGAACCATTATTGTAAGGCGTTTATTAGGATTAGAAGAGGTAATAAGTGTTGGTACCTTAGATCCTATTAGACCTGATGTTGGCAGAACCGATTGGGCGTTTACCCTAGATGAAAACAATGAAGACCCAGTTTTAAAAATCAAATACTTAAGTGAAGCATATTTAAAAGCAGATCCACAATATACAGGTCGATTTACAGTCCCAGCAGTAGTGGACTTGGAAACCCATAAGGTAGTAAATAATGATTATTTTAACCTAACGAAATATTGGGAAACAGAATGGAAGGAATTTCACAAAAAAGGTGCACCGGATTTATACCCAGAACACTTAAGGGCAGAAATAGATGCATTAAATGATATCTTATTTCATGAGATTAATAATGGGGTATATAAAGCAGGATTTGCAAGAAGTCAGGAAGCTTATGAGGACGCATATCATCTTGTTTTCAATAGGCTTGATTGGTTAGAAGAACGACTTTCACATAGCAGATATCTGTTTGGAGATAAGATTACAGAATCAGATATTCGTCTCTATGTAACTCTTGTGAGATTTGATGCAGCATATGTAAATGGATTTTTAGTAAATAGAAATAAATTAATTGACTTCCCGAACTTATGGGGATATGCAAGAGATTTATATCAGCAACCAGGATTTGGCGATACCACAGACTTTGATGCCATTAAGAAACATTATTTTTTATGTGCTGTGGCTGCAAACCCATATCATATAGTGCCCAAAGGACCTGACATAGATTGGAATGAACCTCATCAGAGAAGGTCCCTATCACACACTTAAGTAAGAAAGGTAAGGTAATTTATATGGGAAAAGTATATGACAGCATATTAGAATTAATTGGGAAAACACCCATTGTAGCACTTCACAAAATTGAAGAGGAAACCAAGGTAGCAAGTAAGATTTATGCCAAACTGGAATGTTTTAATCCTTTTGGGAGTGTAAAAGATAGGATTGCACTTAACATGATTGAGGCGGCTGAAAGTAGTGGTAATTTAAAACCAGGGGGAACAATTATCGAAGGAACTTCTGGAAATACTGGAATTGGACTTTCTGGAGTAGCGGCAGCAAAAGGATATAAAGCTATTATCTGTATGCCAGATAATATGTCAAAAGAACGTATCAGTATTTTAAAAGGATATGGAGCGGAAGTGGTCTTAACAAATGGGGTAGAGAATATGAAAGGGGCAAATACCAAAGTCCAGGAACTTGCTTCAACTAATCCCAATGCAGTTGTGATAGGACAGGGAGGCAATCCCAACAATCCCAATGCCCATTTCAAAACAACAGGCCCTGAGATTTGGAATGACTTAGATGGAAAAGTTGATATATTTATTGCTTCTACAGGAACTGGCGGAACGATAACCGGAGTTGGAGAATACTTAAGAACACAAAATCCAAACGTAGAAATTATAGCAGTAGAGCCAGCAGGATGTCCCGTATTATCGGGAGGAGAACCAGGACCACATAAGATTCAGGGGATAGGAGGTGGAGCCATCCCACCAGTATTAAATAGAGAAATCTATAATGAAGTAATTACAATAGAAGATGATGATGCTTTTTATGCAGCTAGATTAGCAGCAAAGTTAGAAGGAATCTCCATTGGAATATCAGCAGGTGCAGCACTATTTGCAGCAATACAAGTAGGGAAGAGACCTGAAAATACTAATAAAAATATAGTAGTTATTTTTCCAGATTCAGGAGAACGATATTTATCTAGTGATATATACTAGCGTGAAAAGAATTTCTAAGGTGTCAAAGTACGCCACCTAAGAAGATTCTAAGTTTCACGCGGAAGAATGCCTATGGTTAGCCATTCTTCATATTGAGAAGAGGAGAAAAGAGAATATGATTAATAATTTTAGAAAAAGAATAGTAGCAGGTGTGTTAACAGGAGTATTAGCAATTTCTTTGATTGCATGTGGAAGTACAGAGAAAACATCAGGTGAGTCTTTAAAAACCATTAAATTTGGTATTGCCCCAGGAACCATAAGAACTGCTTTGGTTTTACTTGCAGATCACTTGGGATATTACGAAGAAGAAGGGGTAAATGTAGAGCTGGTAGAGGTAGGAGATGCCACCGCAGCCTTAACGTCAATTAGTACTGGTGGAAGTGAAATTGATGTGTGGGGAACTGGAATTGTACCTGACTTAAACTTTATTGCTAATGGTTCTGATATCGTTGTTTTTCAAGGAACAGCAGCTGAAGGTGGTGCCATAATATCCACACCTGAGAATGTTGAATTGTATAAAGATCTTAATAAATATCAAGATATAACAATTGTTACCAAAAGAGCTGAATCAGCATGGGTAGTAACTAGATCTCAGTTGAAAAAATTAGGAATTGATGTAGATAACAAAATCAATATTATGGAAGTGGATAGTGAAGCAAATGTTGCTACAGCAGTAGCAAAGGGCGAGGCACAGCTAGGATTTTTGCCAGCGGAATATGCCACTAAATTTGCAGATATTGGTGTGGAAACGGTATATGAAGTAGGAGAATTAGACCCGTTATATGTATGCTGCCGTCAAGCTACTTCTAGTACCAAATTAGAAGAAAAGCGCGACGAGTTTGTAAAGTTTACCATTGCTAATTTAAGAGCTTATGAATATTACAATGATGAAAAAAATAGAGAAGAGATTATCAAATATTTAGCTGAGTATTCAGACCAAACCACAGAATATGTGGAACAATATTTGTTTAAGAACAGAACAGTGTTAACATTGGATCCTAACGAAAAAGGAATTATTAATTATTATAATGCATTAGTAGAATCAGGATATTATCAAGAAGGTGTTGACGTTGCATCTCATATTGACACAACTATTTACAAAGAAGCATTAGATGCATTTGCTGTAAAATATCCAGATAGTTCAGTTTTAGAAGAACTGCAAAGTACTTACAGCGCTAATAACAATTAAGAAATACGAGGAATGTGCGATGGGAAAAATTATAGCAGAAAATTTAACTGTTACTTATACAGAAGGAAAGAAGACAACTGTTTTAACAGAAATAAACCTTACTATTAAAGCGGGAGAATTTGTTTGTATCATCGGTCCTTCTGGCTGTGGAAAGAGCACATTACTACGAGTATTGGAAGGTCTTAAAAAACCAGACCAGGGAACTGTTTTGATTGATAATAAAGTTATTAAGGGACCAGGACCAGATAGGGGGGTTGTTTTTCAGCATTATTCCCTATTCCCTTGGCTAACAGCCAAAAAGAATATTATCTTTGGAATGAAACACAGCATTAATAAATACAGTAAAAATGAAATGAATGAAATTGCCAATAAATATTTGGAAAAAGTAGGCTTGCTAGAGGATCAAGACAAATACCCATCTCAGCTCTCTGGTGGTATGCAGCAAAGAATTGCAGTTGCAAGGGCGATGGCAATGAATGCAGATATCCTTCTTATGGATGAACCATTTGGTGCCATTGATCCCAAACATCGAAGTGAAGTGCAGGAGCTGGTGAGCAAGTTGTGTACAGAAGAGAACAAGACAGTGGTTTTCGTAACACATGATATTGATGAAGCTATTTTATTAGCAGATCGAATTGTATTTATGGAGCCAGGGAAGATTAAGTCTGATTTAGTAGTGGATTTACCTAAGCCACGTAAAAAAGAAGATTTGTTTGGAACCCAAGAATATATTCGATTACACAATAATATAATGAGTTTATTTTATAATAATGTGTCACAAAGCATTGGCGGTGAGGAGGTTTGTTTATGAATAAAAATAAAAAAATATTTAACTTGCTGGTTTCTCCTGCTAATGCGCTCTTTGTATTACTATTGTTAATCGTTTTCTTGGTAAAGCCCTTAAGAGAGGTGGATTCAAATTATTCTTTTGTATTTGTGATCTTACTAATTCAACTCATTTATATTGTAAAGCAAAACCATGCATTTAAAAAAAGTGCAACAGATATAGTTTGTGTTACTTATGCTTTTTTAATTTTTTGGGAGGTCATGACAAAACTGAATAGAACCCATCCCGTATTGGTGCCACCACCTGAAAATGTATTTCATGTTTTTGTAACACAACGTGTACTGATATTGGAAGGTTTATTAAGCTCATTAAAGTTATTGATAACCAGTATGGGGCTTGCTTTATTGCTTGGCATTGCAGGAGGCTTGCTGGTAGGATATATAAAAAGGCTAAGAGAGGCAATTATGCCGATTGCACGAGTGATTAATACCATTCCGCCCTTGGTTTATACTCCCTATGTTGTGGCAGTGATGCCCACCTTTAGAGCCGCTTCTATCTTTGTTATTTTTTCCGCAGTATTTTGGCCTACTTTTATGAGCATGGTAAGCAGAGTAGGAAACATTGATAAGAAAATCTTAGACTCTGCAAAAAGTATGGGATTATCTACCTTTGAAATGCTATTTGAAATTTTTATACCTTATTCCTTGCCTGAAATTATTAGCAGACTATCTACTTCCCTAACATCTGCAATGCTATGTTTAACAGGTGCAGAGATGCTAGGAGCTAATTCAGGAATGGGGTATTTTGTGAAAAAATATTCAGATTATGCGGACTATACGAAAGTAATAGCGGGCATAATTTTCATAGGACTGGTGGTATCGGTTTTAAATGTACTGGTTCAATATTTGGAGAAAAAGATAATTAAGTGGGATTATTAGTGCGTGCTACTATACATACTAAAACTTGAAGCTACAGCGATGTAGCTTCATTGTTTTTACATAAAGAAAAGAATATGCTATAATTTGCAAGAAC
>CAZKGP010000062.1:7739-9821 GCA_964552225.1 uncultured Acetatifactor sp. | reverse complement strand
TCTATATTCATTCATAAACATTCCCATCTGCGTACCATTGCACACATATTACGTTTCCTATCCTTTAGTAATACATATATCCTAATAAAATGCTTCGGAAATAGATTAGTCCGCATCCCAAATGCCAAAGGAAGGCACACCACTGAATCCCCAGTATATACCATTTTTGCTTCTGCAATAAAGTACTTCGTACCAAAACGATAACCGCACCTACAAACGCAAAATACATACCATGCATGTAGCCCCATGAAAAATTCAAATCTGGCAAACGAAATCCTTTTTCATATAAAACCATAAGCATAATTAAACTCATTATTACAAGTTGAATAGAGAATCTATATAACCCATTCTTTTTTAACTCTTTCCAATGAAAGATGAACACAGCAATGGGGAAGGCTAATCCAAGGCATAAAGCCAAAGGCACATTATTGCAATATTGTCCCCATGCTGTTAACCAGCCAAATCCAATGCCTGTTTCCCCACTGTCTGTAGGTCCAAATACACCAAAGAACTGATACAGTAAATGGCAAAAAGTAGGAATAAAGCATAGACCTAGCAAAATCGTTGGTTTAAAATTAGCAAACTTACTTTTAAACATTCTATAAACCATAATCAATCCCGCTGCACCTACTAGCACAATGGTAAAGCTGGGTTTGGTCATTGTTGTCAATAATAAAAAAACAGAAAATATAAAGCCTTTTTTCCATGAGAACTGTTTTTCATAATTTTGTAGTATTTCAGCAAATTGAAAAAAACAAGCGATAGCAAAGGGTCTTGTTGCCATATAAGTAGCATTATGATAAGGATTTGGCGTAAATACTCCCACATACCGATATGGTATACCTGGCAGTTTTATTCTAGTAATAGAGAATATCATAGATACCATAAATAAGCTTAGGGTTAAAAAGCTAATCCCCACACGTATCCACGTCTGAACAGAAGCCTTATAAGCTGATAGATTAAACTGCTTATTTAAATAATATTTTAACACTGCTACACCACTACTGTTTAATACAGTCAAGGCAATCGTAATTGCTATTTGTGGTGAGAAAAACAAGTTAAAAAAAGCTCCTAGTTTAAAGAATATGGGATATGGAAATGAATATCCGCTGTCTAATCCCTGCATTTCCAATATATATGCTTTTACATCTGAGTGATATGAACTTGGATCACCATATGCCTGATGATAAAACAAAAAAAAGGTTACAATCGTATATATAATTAGTAGCACTGCAAACAATAAAACATCTACTATTTTTATTTGCTTTTTATCCATTAAGCGTTTCCTCGCGGATTTCTTAGTTTTAGAATTGCGGGTCAAAAAGGTATTTAGACCCCCCTTTTGATACCTACGGATTGCTACGCAATCCTAAAAACATTCGAAATCCGCCCTATTCGGGCTACTTTCTCATGTTTTGCGGGTCTCAAATTCATGTTTTTTCATGCTAGCATGAATGCATGACCTTTGGACCCTAGTATCATATCATATTATACTTATATTTCGCAACTTCAGACAATTTAGTAATTCTATTCGCACTTCCAATCATTACATAGTTGAATTACTCGATCCACCTCATCTTCTCTCATTTCAGGAAACAAAGGCAAGGTTACACAATGGCTTGCAAGGTACTCTGCATTGGGGCAATCCCCAACACTATATTCTAAATTGGCATATGCCTTTTGCAAATGACAAGGTACCGGATAATGCATATTGCATTCTACCTTAGCCTCCTCCATGTATTGTATAAAATTAGTTTGATTCGGTACGGTAACCACAAACAAATGGTATACTGGCTCTGTATTATCAGGATGGGCCTGCATTTTGATAAGCGGATTGGAAATTTCTCTTATATAACGCTCTCCAATCTCTTTTCTTCTCTTAGTCCATTCTGGTAAGTATTTCAAGCTAACACTTAATACCGCCCCTTGAATCCCTTCCAAACGCATATTATAACCTATCTCATCGTGGTAGTAGCGTGTGTCGCACCCTTGATTTTTAAGTCTGTTCATATGGCGAAAATATTCCTCTTTATCGCAGGTTATACTACCACCCTCGCCAAACGCATATAAATTTTTACCAGG
>CAZKGP010000062.1:0-7729 GCA_964552225.1 uncultured Acetatifactor sp. | reverse complement strand
TCCAAGTTCTCCCAAAGTTCCAACATTTTTACCTTCAAATCTAGCTCCATGAGCCTGTGCACAATCTTCTACAATAAAAAGATTGTACTTATCTGCGATTGCCTTCACTCCATCATAATCAAAGGGTTGCCCATATAAATGCACCCCAATGATTCCCTTTGTTTTGGGTGTAATTTTTTCTTCTATTTTGGCTGGGTCTATCTGCCAGGTGTCACTTGTACAATCAACAAACACGGGGACGGCTCCTGTATATGAGACTCCCCATGCGGTTGCAATGTAAGTATTTGCTGGAACAATCACTTCGTCCCCTATGCCAACGCCCAATGCCAGCATTGCGCATTGCAAAGCCGAAGTGCCATTATTAACACCACATGCATATTTACTTCCTACATATTCTGCAAATTCACAATCAAACTGATCTGCATACTTACCACCAGAAAAAGCTGTTTCTTCACAAACCTTGGTAATGGCTTGTAAATACTCATTTCTATGTGCATTAAAATCTCTTGTTAAATCAATTCTTTTTATATAATCACTCATCATTTTACCCATCTACCAACCGTGGCACCAACTATATGTTTTTCTTGATATTAAATTCCCAAAATAATCTAGATATTTGAACAATATAATTGCATATGGTTTTAAATATTTTAACCGTAGTATTATAATCCTCCTGCCACTCAACAGGATAATCTATAATATGAATACCTCGTTTTTCTCCACGCAAGAGAAACTCAATCATATAAAACCAACCATTGTCTTGGCTAGAGGCCTCTATTAATTCCACTGCCACGCCTTTACGCACAAAGGTAAACCCGCAAATAGCATCCGTACTTTTCATACGTAAAAATACTTTTAATAAGATTAATAACCCTTGAGACGTAATTTTTCGGTACCACTTTCTTCCCTTAGTATCTGATTTATCTGCAAAACGGCTACCATTAATATATGCCACTTCACTTTTAATATTAAATATATGAATTGTTTCCCCTAAATGTTTAATATTGGTGGATAAATCAATGTCCATATATCCCACAATATCTCCCCGACTTACTTCGACACCCTTACGAAAAGCAGCTCCTACACCTCTGATACCAATTCTTTCATAGCAAACCTTATCATATTTGAAGCACAATGTCTTTGCAATTTGTGGTGTTTCATCTTCTGACCCATTATCTACAATTATAATTTCATAATCATCAACTTTAATATTTTGCAAATATTCTACTGTATTTGTAATTCCTTTTTCTAATCTCAGTTTTTCATTCAGTACAGGAAAAATTATTGAAATCATCATTTTGTTAGTTTCTCCACTCCTTCAATCACGTACCTTTGTTTTTTAAAAGATATATTTAAAATTAGAGATAAGTATTTGAAAATCAAGGTTAACATTACAAATAACATAAAAAATCCCAAGGACATCATACCCATTAAGGATAGCCATCCTTCTACTGGTCTAGTATCACTAAATAAAGTATAAATAATATCTCCGAAAACGTATAATAGAATTGCAAAAAATCCAACACTTAGCAAAATTGATAGCTTCTCCAAAATATTTGTAAACATAATCACAGTGTCTATTGCCAGAGTATTTCTGTTGCCTCTTTCTTCTCTATTTCTATTGATTTTAGATTTCTCTTTATTAACATATAATATGGTATCCATTTTCAAACCACAATTAGCATATAGCGCCTTACGGTATGGAATATAAGTATTTAGCTGATTCACTCTATTTATAGCTCTTCTGGATATAATACGGAATCGTTCTTGACGGAGTTTTCCACTAGAATAGCTTCCCAAGTTATAGACCCAATAAAATAATCGTGAGGTTAGGGGTACATAGTGTCTAGGTGCTGCTGCCACTACATCATATCCTTCTAACGATCTGCGGTAGACTTCCATAATCAGCTCTGGTTCAAAATCCATAACACAGCTATCAAACTCAAATAGAAAATCTCCCACTGCAAGGTCTCTTCCTGCGTTCATAGCAGTCTCCACCCCTTGATAGTAGCTCAGATTAATTAAGCTCATAGCATGCTCTTTATCATCCTCATCCAAAAATCTTTTAATTTCTGTTATAGTATCATCTACGCTACCATCATTAACACAGACAATCTCATATTTCTCATAATTCTGATTCATTACATGTACTATTTTTGCTAAGAAATCCTTGACATATTTTTCATCATTATGTAAATACACTACACAAGACACAAAATTTTTCTCTTTATTTATCACTTTTCTTCCATCCTTGCTTATATTAAGAATTCATCCAAATCATAAACCGTATTGATTTTGCCAGATAATACACTTAAAAATGTTGGTTCCTCTGATGCATACTTTAATACAGTGGGTCTAGAATCGTCGATTTCAGAAGCCTTCAGTATAGGTTTCATAGAAAACAAGGAACGTTCATATGTAAAATTGTACTCATCCAACATGTATTTGCGAGATAGTGCCGACATATATTCCCACGCACTTTGTGGTCGATTTGCACATTCATTACAATTGGCTAACCGTTCTATGGTACAGTCCATACCCTCCATACAAGAGAATTGTGGTGTTTTCTCATAACAAGTACTATGTGGTGTAAAGGTTACAGAAGTCAAGGAATGATAGCCCGTCTTTCCAAAGGGCATAATTGAGAAAAAAGGACCATCCATAACGGTAATACCAATATCCTTTAAATTATCACCAACATTACAAAGTATAATCTCGCACAATTCATATTTTAAACCAAAGGATACTGGGGTTATCCCTTCTATCTTCTGAAGCACTTGATTCACAGAAGCATAGGTTGCATTTAATACAAAGGGTGCTTCAAAACGGTTTTCTTTCCCATCAAAAACAGAAATCACTTCATAAAAATGACCCCTCTTTACTATTTTTTGAATATCTTGTCCCATTAGCATGGTAACATTGGCGTATTTCTGTAACTCTTGCAGAAAATAATCTCTTAAAATTTTAGCATCATAAGTATATTCTTTTGTTAGAAAAGCACCGTCACATACACCTGCTTTAAAAAAGCGAGCCACAGGCATGTCCAAGCAAGGAATTTGGGCATCCATGCAAAACTTACGAAACTCCTTGGCATCCGTCCATGAAAAATGACTGGAGGTAGCATATATCTGAGAAAATTCTGAATGAATACAAAAACTATAGTCTTCCACAAATCTCTGAAAATAATGAGCTGATTTCATTGCTGTAGAAATAGATCTGGGATAATGGTACCCCATGTGTATCCTAGCTTGATTCATATAAGTAGCTCTTGAAAAAGCCTCATTTTCTTGCTCTAGTACAATAACTGTCTGTCCTCTTTTGGCACAAAACAAGGCCGCATATAAGCCATATAGTCCTGCTCCGATGATTATTTTATCAACCATTTACACTTCCTCATATTAATTAGCTTCATTGATTCCATTATTCTTATTAGACGTAACACACCATCCAATGATAAAAGGTAGTGCTGTCATTATAGGATAAATATAACGCAGTTGTACCGTTGGCCCCAGAAAAAGAGTAATATAATAGCCCAAAATCAAGGATAAGGGAAGCAATAATCTATATTTTTTGTGCAGAATCAAATAAGCTGCAAGGAATAAGTAAATCCATAAATAGGTTCCTGGCACAAATATATATTTAAGAATAGGAATTGATAAGTAACTATTGGAATCAGCATAATTATCTAGCTTCTCATAGAGCCAGTCCCATTTTGAGTCCTTATAAATTTCAACGCCACCAATGGAAGCTAGTGCATCCTTCCCCCATCGTGTCTGTATATATCCCAAGCCACGTTCCACTCCGTTTACGTTAACATAAGCGTGACTGGTATCTCCTGGGTATAAGTAACCAGCGTTAACAGCCATGCCAGAATTTACAAATTCTCCTGGGTACTGTCCCAATAAATGAAAGTATGTTTTCAAAAAATCCTTAGGACGGTATCGAACTACATAAGTATTGGTATGACCTTTTACTGAATCAGAAATATCTGCATGATAATTTTTATATGCTTCATTTAATATAAAATCATTGATTAATGCTTTGTCCACATCATTCATAGTATTATCATCTTCTGCCAAAACGCCTACACCACCATGGTAAATCATGGCTCTTGAAAGCTGCTGAATAGGCATACTAAGCATTTCCCTTTTGTCACCCTGCTGGGCATTTGTTATATGAAATAGGACTGATAACAAAATACTTCCAAACACAAAGCCCACTACACTATTGATTAAAATTCTACCAAAAAATTTTCTCTTTTTACTAAATATAGTGGTCAATATAGCAAAGGCAATCAGCACAAGCAAAGCATAACGCCCATTCCCACGAAACAGTATCATTCCCAATGTACTCACAAAAAAGATAATGTCCCACTTACCTATTTTTAATTCATCCCTCATGTTTGATATCATTTTATATAATGCAAATATCTGGATTAACATACAAATGGTAAATATGATGTCTTTTGTAATACTAATGCTCAAAAATATATGAAACGGAAAGAACATTCCATAAATTAACAATCCAACAGTCCAGCCCCATTTTGCGCCGAATTTACGTAACATTGATATTCCCAATGAGAAAGCAGCCCCTAAGATAAGTATCTGCAATAAAGCAAATAATGCGATTCCATTATTTGCACTACCCAATATATTTTTACCAAAATAATAAAATCCTTTTATAAGAAGTGTATGTGCAATGGGGTGGTGTTCATTAAAGGAATTTTGCAAAATCTGTCCTAGCTGTGGTGGTATATCATAGGCGCATATGCCTGGATAATAAGCAAGAAAGCCCGGAAACCACGAAAGTACTATAAGCACCCAAGAAATAATAAAGCACTTTTTTCCACTCAGTGATTTAAAAATAGCTGGTTCTTTAGTAACCTTCTCTATCCTTTTTCTACCAACAGCAACCATAAGCATACATATGGAAATACCCAATATACTTCCCAAAACTATACACATACACATTAATATCAAAAAGTATTTGGTAGTCCAGACAATATTACCCTCCTGTGCTAATTGGCCTCCCGTAAAGGAAAAAAAGAAAAATAGGCTCCCTATTAATGAGAACAAAATATATATTCTTTTTTTGACTGTCTTTTTTTGTTTTACCATAGGTTATTATCTATCCTTGCTCTATTTAATAAGTTTATTTTTCTTTTCATTATTGGTTTGGTTTAATCGGAATTCAAAATCTTTTCTGTCCTTAGATGTCAATACTTCTAATATCATACCCGAAAAAAATGACTGTATCGCAGCCAGCATCATAAATCCACAAGCAATTAAGGTAGGGAATCTTGGCACTAATCCCGTTCTAATATATTCAAGTATAATAGGGATTAAAAAAACCACTCCAAGAATCATTAGTAAAAGTGCTAATATACCAAAAAAATGTAGAGGTCTGTAATTTTTAAATAGTTGAATCATTTTACGTATTACCCGAAACCCATCACTATAGGTGTTTAATTTGGATTCACTGCCCTCTGGGCGATCACGATACTCTACAATTACATTATCTACTTGCATATTGTAGTTCACTGCATGTATGGTCATTTCAGTTTCAATTTCAAAGCCTTTTGAAATCACAGGAAATGTTTTCACAAATTCATAGCTAAATGCCCTATATCCAGTCATAATATCTTTAATGTCTGAGCGGAACAAAGCATTGATGCCCGCTCTCATTAAACTATTTCCAAAGTTATGAAAGGGACGTTTATTCTCTGTAAAGTATGTAGAAGACAATCTATCTCCTACTACCATATCTACTTTTTTCTCTAATACCTTTTCCACTAGACTTGGTGCGCAATCAAGGGGATAAGTATCATCACCGTCTATCATTAAGTAGCATTGTGCATCAACTTCACGAAACATTCGACGAATCACATTTCCTTTTCCTTGTTTATATTCATATCTAACGATAGCTCTAGCCTTTTGCGCCAGCTCTACTGTCTTATCCGTTGAGTTATTATCATATACATACACTACCGCTTCTGGTAGAAATTGTTTCACTTCTGTTACTACTTTTTCTATTGTGTGCTCCTCATTGTAACAAGGAATCAGAACCGCAATCTTATCCATTTTTCTTCCATCCTTTTTCTATGTTGTATTATCACATACTGGTAATCCACTGTCAATTAAGATTCAATCTATTCATACCATATATAAATCTAGCATATTCCTAACCTTTTTACAACGTTAGCATGAGTCGCCCCCTCTTTTTTTTCTAATTTGCATATGCTATAATGAGCGATAATGATTTCAACATAAAGGAGCCATTACAATTAAAAAGGAGGACATGCAGACGTGGAAAAAATAACAACGGCCATATATGAATTTAGCCTGAAAGCAATTCAATATATGAGTTTACTCTTATTAAGTTTCCTTTTTATCAGTAGTTTTATATTTACTTGCTATGCCCTTGACATGGAGAGTCAAGTAGTATTAAAACGGGTGGATCATATATTTTTAAGTGTTTTGGGTCTATTCCTAGGTATTGGTATTATATCTATTATTGTTAAATGGGTTAATTATATTCCCATAAAGAGGAAGAAAATCCTTCTTTTTATTGTGCTCTCTTGGTGTTTCTTATTAGGTGTTATTCTTATATTTTTTTCCAGAACAGTACCTGCCGCCGATGCCATGTCAGTATTCTCTATTGCTGAAAGCTTAGCAAATGGCGCCCTAGAAGTTATCCACCCAACGGATTCTTATTTGTCCTATTATCCACAGCAAATTGGTCTGGTTGGGTTCTATGAGTTAATTATTCGCTTCTTTAGTTTCCTTCCTGAAAGTATAAAGCTTTATCATATACTCAAAGGGATTAATGTATTATTATGTTGCGTTATTATATTTTTTAACTACTTATCCATACAGTTACTTTTTAATAACCATAACGTAGATACTTGTTACTTGATACTGGCTGGCACTAATATGCCCTTATTTTTCTATTCCTCTTTTGTATATGGAGAAATTCCTTCTTTTGCTTTTTTTACCATTGGGATTTGGGCCTTGTTTAAATGGATGAAGGAAGGTACGCAGCTTTCGCGCAAGTCCCAAGTTTTATATATCACACTAAGCATTATTACTTTTACCTGCAGCGTTATCTGTCGCAAAAACACATTGATTCTTATGATTGCTATATGTTTGGTATTGTTGTTTTCTTGGTTAAAATCCAAACGTCATAGTCTTGTTGTACTAGCACTTATTTATGGTATGTGTAGTATGATCGCATTGCCCACTATCCAAAAATATTATGAAGTGCGTTCCGCAAACACTTTAAAATCCGGCGTACCGGCCATTTCTTATTTTGCTATGGGTATGCAGGAATCATCTCGCGGAAATGGATGGTACAATGGTTTTAATTTTAATACTTATCAGGAAACGGGGATGGATACTCATGCTACTTCAGTTCTCAGCAAAGAAGCCATCGCACAAAGATTAGAATATTTCAAAGACAATCCTAATTATATGAGTTCTTTTTATTATAATAAGTTTTTATCTCAATGGGCTGATGGTACTTATGCCTGCAGACAAGCTACTTTAGCCACCTTTGGTGGGCGAGCTGATTTTTTTAATGAATTGTATGAAGGTAGATATAGCAAATTGTTTATAGAATATTGTAATGGATATCAAAATATATTGTATTTGGGCGCATTTGTTTTTTGTTTGATGGCATTAAAAAAGAAGACCTCCTTTGCAATCAAAGGTCTTCCTTTATACATTGGTCT
>CAZKGP010000061.1:0-10010 GCA_964552225.1 uncultured Acetatifactor sp. | reverse complement strand
CTAACATGTTTTCTGTCATTCCATCGCCCTTATCATCTAGCACTTTTCCTACCACTAGACGCGTATTAGGAGCAATTCCCTGATATTTCCCTGCGGACAAATTGCCACTTCCACATAAAATACCGCAAATATGTGTTCCATGACCATTGATATCATACATAAGATTTCTTCTTTTAACAAAATCTTTAAAACAGAGTAATCTACCTGTTAAATCCGGATGACGACCGATTCCTGTATCTAAAACAGCTACCGTTATAGGATGGTCCATCCACTTTTCTTTTTGCTGCCATTCTGCTTCAATCTGTTTTCTCACACGATTCATAAAAAACAATGCCTCAACATATACTTATATACATAATATGTCGAGGCACTTATTTACGCTACTAAGAAGTTCTTTTATTACTAGCTTTATGACTTGATAAAATTATTGCAAATGCTACAAACATTAATCCAAAACCTAGAAACCATTTTGGGTGAATAAAATCCCCTGTATCAGGAGATACATCTTTTCTGCTTAAGCTTGATACAATTGCTTCTCCATCCACCACATTTGCCTCTACATATAGAACACCTTTTCCATATAATGCAAAGGGTGAGAAATGGTTCGTTTCTATTGAAATAATATCTCCCTGATCTGTTTGTGACATTGTAGAATTTACTCTCTCTAATTGTCCATTGTGATCTATTGTAATTACTTGTATATCTTGATTTTTTAACGAAACCGGAACTGGAATGTTAATTATCATATTTTGCTTTCCAAGTTTAGTGATAGGAACAAAAGTATTGCCATCATATAAGTCAATATCATATACAACACTATTTCCTGGCAGTGAAGAGTGATATATTCTTTGATAAGCAATGTTCAAATCATTCAAGTCTGTAGTTCTTTCTATGTTTAATTGATATCCTTTACTTTCTCCTTCTAAACTGGCATTAGCACTCTCAATACTACCAGTTGCCTCTACTCCGCCTTGGATTACACTTGGTAAATCATCTCTTACTCGTTCGACTTGATCCCAATTCACAACAGCGATATTTTCACCAAAAACAGAAATTTGATTTACCTTTTCTATCTGCTCTAATTGTTCATCTGTTAAATTAGTATATCTACACTTAAACTGATTATCGCTTCCTATACTTCCAATAACACCTTTAAAAGTCGCCATTTTAGAGGACAAAACAGTTTCTAATAACTGGTCTTGAGAAATATTTTCTGAAATTACTGCAAATAAAACATTTTGTAAAGATGGAACTCTATATATATCATTGGATAATCTAGTAGCTGTATTCTCATAACTTGTGATAGGTATTACATCCCCTTCAAACACAACAACGTCTGTAGAGTCAAATGCCCCTAGACCTATCTCTCGCACTCCTACTGATATTTTCATAGTATCAATGGGACACCCTGAAAATGCTCTGTCCATAATCTTTATAACATTTGTACCACCAAATATTTGAGTCAGATTTTTACAGTTAGCAAATGCTCCCTCTCCGATTGTAGTTAATGAATCGGGTAATGTAATATTTGTGATTTCTGCATGGTCTGCAAACACATCTGCTGCAATTATTCTAACTTCATTTGGGATAATAGGGGTCGGATTGTCTCCTCTATATGCTACAAGAACCCCTCCTGATATCAAATAGTCTTCTGTTCCTTTTTTAATAAAATCATTCACCCATTTAGAGTGTTGAAACGCTTTCGGCTCTACTACTTCAATGGAGTCAGGTAATACTACCTCTGTTAAATAATCACAATGATAAAAAGCCCCATATCCAATTGCCCTAGTTGTATTGGGAAGTGTTATTTGTTGTATTGCACTTCTTGCAAATGTAAACTGCCCAATTTCTTCAATCATGTCTGGTATGGTAGGACTTGTTACATCTGTCCTACTATAAAAAGCTTGGTCAGCAACCATTTTCTGATCAACATATACATATTTAGGAAGTGCTCCTCCCTTTTCAATTGTAACATTAGGATATACATTTCCATTATTAGAATCCGTATTCTCCAAATCTGCATTAACTGCATTTTCTCGGTTGGTATGTAGGTTGGTATTATCTATAAAAACAACAGCTTGATTGCCTACCACTTTTGTACTTCCTAAAACAGTACCAATTTCCATACTATCACTTTGTGCGTTTTGTTCTTCCTCTATATCAGCATTCCCTTGGTATTCTATTACATCTTCTGATGCAGTACCATTAGGCACTGAATTAATTGTTAACATAGCACAACCATTAAAAGCAGTTTCATGTATATTCGTAACTTCTTCTGGAATTGAAATATCTGTCATATTCACACAGTTTGAAAATGCTTCAATCCCTATAGACGTTACACTAGGTGGAATGTCTATACTTAGCAATCCCTTGCAGTTCGCAAAAGCATAATCAGAAATTTCTGTTATTCCTCTTCCTAATGAAACAGACTCTAAATTATTACATTCCCAAAAAGCATATCTTTCAATTGTTGTAACAGAATTGGGAATAATCACACGTTTAACATCATTATTCCCTTCAAAAGCACCTTCCTTAATGATTTTTACAGAACTAGGAATAGACACAGTTTCGTTACTGCCTCTATACTCAACCAATATATCGCCATCCATTTTAAAATCGGAAGCAGATGTTGCCGCATCTGCCTCCGATACTGGAATCTGCATAATTAATAGCGATGCAATTAAGAGCACTACACCAAACGTTATTTTACGCTTTCTTCTCATTTTGTTAGTTCCTATCCCTATTATTAAGCAATAACTGCTTTCACTTTACCAGTTTTATCTTTCTTTAAAAACATTACCATAGATATACATGCTAATCCAATTGATAAAAACCATTTTGGATGAATTCCATCACCTGTAGGTGGAGTAGCATCTGTTACAACTCCTGCTGTAAGATTCGCTGTATCTACATATATTACATATGGTGAAAAATGGGTTGCTGTAAAGGTTATACAAGACACACCTGATATAGTTGTAAACTTAGGTGTTAGTTTATCAAGTTTCTCATCAACAACTCCTGCAATCTTATTATTACCAGCATATGTAATCATATCATCAGGTATTGGCAATGTAATACTAATAGTCAAACCTGTTGTATCTGTAATTTTGTTTTGACCAGTAGAGTCATAAAGACTGATATCCATAGGGAAATATGTAATATTTGAAATATCCCCATATTCATTCATAAGAGCCTTTACAATCTGCTCTGTAGCATTTGCATTATCTGTGATTTTTATTACAAAATCATCAGAGGAACCATTTACTTTTGCACTAATTACTCCTGTATTTGACAAACCATTTTTGTCAATTACTACAGTTGTTCCACCTTGCTTACTAACTGTCTCTTTGGAGCCACCACTACTACTTCCTTTATTACTAGATGTATTACTACTTCCAGTTGTAACGCTTCCCTTTTCTTTATAGTGGGCCGTAATTGTTACATTGCCTTCTGGCATAGTTACTACCGTAGCTGTAACATTTTTACTAGCAACTGCAACTGATTCTGGAGTCACTGTCCAATGGCTAAACTCCTGTCCACTTGCTGGGTCATTGGCAATAACAATAGGATGTGAACCTGCACCATAACTTCCTGAACCACTTCCGTTCTGAACTGTCAAAGTGTAGAACTTTGTAGTTACACTACCGCTACCATTGCCACCATCAGTACCTGAGCCATCGTTTTTCTCATATTCTGCATAAACATCTGTGTCTTTAGTAATATTTGTGATAGCTGGACGCCATCTGTTAAATTTATAGCCTTCACGAACTGGTGACTTTGGTTCGATTGCATCTTCACCTGCGTTCACTCTTTGGGTATACAACACAGTGTCATTAAAATCAATAAAACGTACAACATATTTTGTATCTGCAGAATCTATTTTCTCATATCTAGCATATGTCTTCGTATCTTCTTGTATCTCTGTTATTTTAGGCTGCCATCCAATAAAATTATAACCTTCTTTTATTGGATTTACAGGCGGTTCTGCATTTCCACCAGGGCTTACTAATACAGTCTTTATAACAGTATCATCGTCATTTATAAATGTTACTGTAAATTTAGAATCATCTGGATTTTTAGGGTTATATTTTGGTGTAATATCCATATCCCTACCAATAGCAGTATAATCAGGTGTCCACTTTTCAAAGTCATAACCTTCTACTACTGGTGCCTCTGGTGGTACTGCATCATCCCCTGCATTAACAGTTTGAACATCTAAAACTTTACCATAAAAGTCCCAAAAGTATACTGTATATTGAACCGTTGGAGGAGGTAATAGAGAAATCTCAACATTGGTATGCATACCAGCATAAATTGCTGCATTACTACCTTCTTCACAAATGAATGTAATATTCTCATAGTCAGTACTATTTTTATTATTGCTAAATGCATCCGGATGAATATAACCTACCTGACGTGGAATCTCTATTTGTCCAAGCGTACTATGCTTAAATGCATTAATATCAATGCTATTACAAGTAGTAGGTAAAACGGCAGAATATAATTTTCTAGTATCTTCAAATGCAGACTCTGGTACCACCGTAATAGTACTTGAACTCAAGTCAACTGAACCTATGCCATCGCATCCCATAAATGCTTCTTTTGCAATCTCAGAAATTCCCTCTAATTCTTTCGCTGCAATGGTACTAGAGCCAATGCCACCACTCATACCCCTGCCTTCTAAACATTCCAATAACTTGGTTTTGTTTCCATCTGTTAACTTATAAATAATGGCAGTATCACATGTAAAGTAAGGGCTTCCTTGAAAATCTACATTAGTAACTAGTTCACATCCTGCAAAAGGACGAATTCCAAAAGACGATACTGTAGGAGAAATTACAACATCACTTAAGTTAATACAATCTTTAAATGCATGATCTCCTATAGAAGTAGTTTCATCACCTAAAATATTGATTTTACTTAAGTATGTTCCACCTTCAAAAGTGTTTGGAGCTATTTCATTAATACCGTAAGTTGAAATTGTTTTTCGTACTTTTGCACTATCATCAACGCCAATGGAATTAGCTTCTATTGCTTCATTGTCTTTAAATAGACCTGGCGCAATACTCTCTACACCTTTAGGCAATACAATATTCAATGCTGAATTAATAATATCAATTTCATTATCTTTTAATTCATTCCCTTTTAAATACTTATCCATCGCATCTTTTGCTGCTGTAGCATAATCGGTTGTCATATATGGATAACTGTCCGTTGTATAGGAACCCAAACCAGAAAAAGTAGGATAACCAATTAATTCATTTTTATCTGTATTTTCGTTATACCTCACCGTTAGATTTTCAGGCCAGCCACTATAATATGTTATAAAAGTAGGGGGTTGATCACCAACATTTATCCTACTTTCTGATTGCATTGCATAATTAAATGGAACAGAATCGTAACCTACAGGACCTGTAAAGGTTAACTGTGGCTGTTTATCTAACACCTTATTATTACAATCATCCTTATGTAGTAAAACATCTTGAGTTTTAAAAGCATCGCTACCAATAGATGTTAAATTAATCGGTTCTTTAAATATCACATGCTTTAACTGATGACAACCTTTAAATGCATTTTCAGCAATTGAAGTCACAGAAGAAGGTATCTCAATTTTCTTTAAAAAGCAATTGTTCTGAAAACTATTTGAGGCTATACTTGTAACTTTATAGGGACCTATTGTACCAGGAATCTCAACATTTTCCATTCCTTCGTCAATGTCACAAAGAATAAGTTCATTTTTATCATTTACTCTGTATGTTGCTTTATTTGAATCATCATCCATTATTATCATTTCATAAACATTTTCATTTAAATAACGAAAAGCGAAAGAACCTGCCGTAGCTGTTTTATGTAATTCTGAATTAGAGCGTCCTTCAAAATAGAACACCTCTGGTACACTGTCTTTAAAGTTTTTTAATGTATATAATCCTCCATCAGAATCTGTATATTCATCAAATGTAATTGTAGCGTCTGGTACTGTAATATATTTTAGTGATGTACAGCCTTTTACCATTCCTGTATTTAATTGCTTCTTATAATTGGGAGGCAGTGTAAGTGACTGTAAAGAAACACAGTCTTTAAATACTTTATCTCCTAATTCTGACAAATCAACGTTATCTCCTGGACCTGTCAATTCTGTTTTGTTAGTTAATATAATGCTTTGTAACGCCGAGCAACCTTCAAAAGCTGAATCTCCCACCCTTTGTACTGAATTAGGCATACGGAATGTAGTCAATCCTCGACAATTATAAAAGGCATGATCTCCAAGAATTGAGATTTTAGACCCAACATCCAAATCAACACTTCTAAGATTGATACTATTTGCAAACGCATAATTACCTATGGTATCTAATCCATTACTTAGCTTAATGCCATTTAAGTTTGTACAACCATAAAATGCATAGTTTCCAATACCGCTTAATTTGGGTCCTACTGTAAGAGTTTGAATATTTTTACCCTTACCTTCTGCAAAAACACCCTGTTTACCGCTCTCTACTTTACCAGCAATCTTCCATGTTCCATCAGCTAATGCTTCCAAATATTGGTTTCCAATATATACTACATCTGCAGCTTGTATTCTCTGCTTTTCAGGACTTGATGTAAGTTCAAATGCAGTAGCATCTCCCGAGCTGGCTGTAGTTCCACCATTCTTTATAAAGTAAAATTCTTCTGGTTTCAAGTCCTTCCAGCTTTCATAAGCTTCATAGGAGCAAGGCAAAAATTGAGATACCATTACGGGCCGCTCTTCTATTACATTCCCCTCAGTATCAGTTATAGGTTCTGTTATCGGATTACCGTTTCCATCTTTCTTCTGGACTTTTGTCTCATAAAACAAGAAATTTTTATCTTTTCCTACCGCAACGTAACCAAACTCTGAACCATAGCTGTCAGAATATTTTAGATACGCATCTACTTGATCTGGAATTGTAAATGCACCACCAGCTGGCAAATAATTAACATTATATCCTAATATAATAGCTACCTTATTAGGACTATTAGGGGTAGGCTTATAATAAGCAAATTGTAATGTTCCATCGCCTGTTGTATAAATAGTCTCAGTATCTGGTACTATAGGTATACTACTTTCCGCTTCAGACAATGTAACTTTAAGATTTGTATTCTGCGCTTGAAGAGAATCTGCTGGAATTGCTGCTACAGCAAGAGCAGACACTAAGAACAATGTCCCAAATGTCTTTCTAATTCTTTTTTTCAGTCTAGTATTTCTTTTGTTTTTAACTACTTTCGCCATTACAGTTACTCCTTATATTGTATCTTACTCAATTTTCTTGGCCACTACTACAAAACGACCGTCATTTACATAATAATCACAAGTTGATAATGTAAGTAGCTGATCTCCATATTGGGCTGTAACCCCAGTATCATAAAAAGACATTTCAGCCATTTCTTGCATATAGGAATCAAATTCCTGCTCGCTTAATGCGTCTATAAACTGATAATATTTAAAAACAATATCTTCCTCATTATAGATTTTAGTTCGGAATACATACATAACTTCATATGTTCCTTTTTCATAGATAGTATCAAATTTTATTATCTTATGTTTCTTATAATACTCTTCTGAACTATATAAGTCTAGCTTTCCAAACATTAAACCACTTTTCATGTGATGCCCATATAAAATAAAATTAGTACTTGGCTTTAACACATCACAATCCTTGTCCATAAAGATAGAACCATTTTTATCATATTCTTGATTTAAGTTGTGATCTAAATAATATTCATTATTTATTGTCTGCATAACAGGATAGCTTATATTTGTATCGTCAATTTCAACCCATCCAATTAGCTTTTTATTCTTATTTAGTAAATTTTTATATTCCTCCAAAACTTCCGGAATCTCTTGTTCCTCCTTTGTGTAGTTAATTACTGGTGCTTCATTTTGAAGGAATTGAGTTGAATTTTGTTCTTTTAGCTCATTAAGTGCTTGATAGCTTTGTGTGGTTTTGTATTCATAATAGGAATACACTGTAAAATATCCAAGACATCCTACCGCAGCAATACTACATAGGCAAACTAGTAATTTACGTTTTTTTTCTTGCTTTTTCAACTCCTCTTCCACGAATTGCTCTAGTACTTCTTTATTTAATTTACTTTTTGTATGTTTCTTGGTGGAAGAAGTCTTTCCCTTCGTCTTAGAAATTTTAATTTTTTTACGGGTTGACACTGCTGTATTTAGGCTTCTTAATTCTTCTTCAATTTCATCCTGTAGATCTCGTCCTAACAATGTATAAAACTTATATTTTTCACTATGTATTTCCTGAAGCAGTTGTTCTAATTGGTTCTTATTATTAAAATTATATTTTACCCGTAATGCGTCTATTACTTTTTTATCAAGCAAAGCTTTGTTGTAATCACTTTGAGTACGGAACTGTCTTCCATCCACAATTCTTATATTTTCCGTCATTTCTATACCTATCTGCGTGCATTAGCACACATGCAAATCAATATTTCATAATATTTTGATGTTGGAGTCAAAATATTTTGCCCCATACTACTTCTATATTATCTATTTTACTATATGTGACAATTTATGCAAGCATTTTTATCAACATATAGTATTAAAGAGTATTATCATCCAATTTTTTCTCTTTAAAAGGGTAACCCATAATTTTAAAAAAGAAGTTAATAAAAACCAGGAAACATTGACAGGCACTGCCGCATACAATAAACCATAAATAAAACTTGGAGGCAAAAAAATGAGCGATTTAACTGCTACAAATTGTGGTTGCAACAATTCTTGCGGATGTAATAACGGTTGTAACAATGGATGTAATAATGGGATATTTGGAGGAAGCGGAATTATAATTCTCCTATTATTATTTTGCTGTGGTGGAAACAATGGCATCTTAGGCGGTAGCTGTGGTGGTAATTGTGGTGGAAATTGTGGATGTAATGATGGCTGCAACAATGGCTGTAATAACGGATGCAATAATGGATGTGGCAACGGTATTTTAGGTGGCGGCGATAGCTGTAATTGGCTAATCCTCATCTTGCTTATCTCCTGTTTCTGCGGCAATGGAAACAGCTGTGGCGGATGCTGCTAATCAATTTTCAAAAGATAGGCTCCGTTAAGGGGCCTATTTTTATTCAATAGGAAAGACAAATCATTAATTTGTACGAATGTAAAATACATTTAAAACATAGGTATAGAGAAGACATACTTTTGCAAGGAGCTAGACATGAGTGACAAAGGACAGGATAAAGTTATAGCATTTGATACATTATTTACTACCAATCATATTCAAATGATGAAGATATTTATGCCTTATTTGGACTTGTCTATGCAAAAAAACATTGCAATTTATGTAAAAATGATGGAATTACAATACACAATACAGTTTTTTCAGAGAAATCCTTCTGTCCCCCCTCTTCCACTTCAGAAAGAACAATCTAACGACACATCCGTTATATTAAACAGCATGTTACCTTACTGTAATCCAGATGAAAAAGCAAAAATTCAAAGTATAAGTAATATGCTTAAAACATATCAACAATATAAAGAAATGATGGAAATGGTTCAAATGATGAAGGAACTGTTCCCAGAAGGAGAAAATCCTATGAACGGAGATTTACTTTCTGGATTAGCTGGCCTTGGTGGTATGTCTGGAATGGGCGATTCTTCTGAGGGTGGTTTTGATCCTACACAGATGTTTGATATGGTTCAAATGATTCAATCCATGTCTAATATGCCAGACATGTCTGATATATTAAATATGGCAAATATGTCAGCGGCAGAGAATAAAAATTCCGATACAGAGGAATCTCCATCATCAAATAACACTACAGAATAAGCAGAACTTCAATTGAAGTAGAAAGGAATTCTATGGAGCAAAAAAATATTCCACAATGGATGAATGATGAAAGTGTTAAAAATATTGATAAACGAAAATTAGATTTTCTAAGTAAAATTTTTGCAGAAGGGCAAGGAAAGAACCAAAAAGAAATGATGGCTCTGCTTATACCTACTATGAAAAAAGCAAAACAAGAAA
>CAZKGP010000060.1:0-10015 GCA_964552225.1 uncultured Acetatifactor sp. | reverse complement strand
GTTGCTCAAATATAAGAAGTTTTATGTTTTCTATAATCAGCGGGTGTTGTACCCGCTGATTTTTTGAAATGGGCAATAAAATGATTTACGTTTTCGTATCCCACTTCATAACTGATTTCATGAATCTTCAAAGTAGTATCTCGTAGTAAATTTTCAGCAGTATGTACTCTTATTTGGTGCAAATATTGAATTGGTGAAATGTTAAAATAAGTCTTAAATTCTTTACAGATACGATAGCGGCTTACTTGATATGAAGACTCTAACATGGAAAGTGAAATGGATTGGAAATAATTTTTTTCCAATTCTTTTTTTATTTGCTGTAAATAAGTTGGCACACTGTCTTCCTGTGGCTGGCAAATTAATAATAGGTTTGTTAATAAATCGGTTAATACTTTATGGCGAATGAAGCTACTTGTTAGAGCATCTGGATCAGATAGCGTATGTAAATAGGAATAGATTTTAGAGGAAGGAACAAGCTCTAAAGGAAAAAGATTGTTATCAAAAAGTTTTTGACAATAAAAAGGCGCTGGACATCCTTCGAAGTATACTATTTCGTATTCAGAAGCGGAAAGAGAATGGAAACTATGGGGAATGCGGCAGTCAAATAAAAATAGAGTGCCCGCTTTCAAGGTAAGTGCTTTCTCTGATAGAGAGGGAGTTGTACTATATTGTATGGTTCCAGAATGTAAATAAATTAAGCCATATCCTGGAAATGCATGACAAGAGAATTGAAATCCTGTAGGCATTACTTCTTGCCCGCATGCTATTAAATAAAGTAGAAATTTTACAGCATCTTCTTCTACGGGTACTTCCTTGGGTAGAGTGGTGATGGAAGAATTATAAGTGTTATAGGAATCGTAATATAACATGTCTGTAAAAGCCATATTGAACCTCCTTAAAATTGGTTAAAAAGAGTAAAAGTTTATTTGGAATTAATCAGTATAAATGGAAATTAAGAGATATCTTTTTGGTTAAGTTAACTGACATAATAGATTTAGGTAAAAATAAAAATTAAATAACCCTCTTTTAAGCATTATAAAACATATAAATATTAAAAAATAGAGTAAATATGCACAAAAAGGACGGTCGTAATTTGTGAAAATAAAGAGAAAAATCAAGCAAAACAATATATAGATATAAAAAACAATAAAAGGTGATGACTAAATATAGATTTAATATAGAATAAAAAACAAGTTAACAAAAGGTTAACAGAATAGGGAGGAAATACTATGAAACTCAAAAAAGTAATGGCACTGTCAATGGCAGCACTACTAACCTTTTCTGTAGTTGGATGTGGAGAAAAAACCACAGGCAACAACAGTGAGGCATCAAATGCTGAAGACACAAGTGTAGCACAGACCAATCAAGAGTCTGAAACTCAAAGTACGGAAACAACAGGATTAGAAGATGGTCGATTGAATTATGCTGATATCGTATTAGGTGAATCATTCACAGATGTAACAGCAACCCTCAAGGTTCTTTCACACAGAACTGACTTAGAGGACACTAAGTTCCCTGAATATGTAGCAGCATTTAATGAAATGTATCCAAATATCACAGTAGAGTATGAAGCATCTACAACTTATGCAGATGAAGCTTTACTTCGTGTTAAACAAAGTGATTGGGATATTATGATGATGCCAGCAGTTGACAAGGCAGAACTTTCTACATACTTTATTCCTTACGGAAATTTAGGAACTATGGAATTATTAGTTCGTTTTGCTAACACATGGTTATATGAAGACTTAGTATATGGTGTTCCATCTACTGGAAATGCACAAGGAGTTCTTTATAACAAGGCAGTATTTGAAGAAGCTGGTATTACAGAATTACCAAAAACTCCAGAAGCTTTTATGAATGCTTTGAAGGCAATTAAAGAAAAAACAGATGCTATTCCACTTTACACTAACTATGCAGCAGAATGGACTATGGGTGCATGGGATGCGTATATTGGCGGAAGTGCAACAAGTGATCCTGGATTTATGAATCAGGTTCTGCTTCATGATCCAGCTCCTTTCTCTGATAGAGGAGATGACACACATGCTTATGCAGTATATAAAATTTTATATGATGCAGTAGCAGAAGGATTAACAGAAGATGACTATACTACAACTGACTGGGAAGGTTCTAAAGGAATGCTTAATCGTGGAGAAGTAGGATGTATGGTTCTTGGCTCTTGGGCATATACCCAAATGCAGGAAGCAGGAGATACACCAGAAAATGTTGGCTATATGTCATTCCCAATTACTGTAAATGGCAACCAATATGCATCAGCCGGTTCTGACTATTGCTACGGTATTAATGCACAATCTTCAGAAGACAATCAAAAAGCAGCTATGGTTTACGTAAAATGGTTAACAGAAAAATCAGGATTCTCTTATAGCGAAGGTGGTATTCCTATTGCTATGGATGGCGAATATCCTGAGTTATATGCAGCATTTGATGGTATAGATTTTATTCCAGATGATGCAGCTCTTGCAGGAGAAGAAACACTAAAGAATGAATTAAATGCAGAATCTGAATTGATGGTTAATGATGGTGGTAACAAGAAAATCATGGAATTAATCGAACATGCAGATAAAGGTGATATGACATTTGATGAAATTATGAATTCTTGGAATAAAGCATGGAATGATGCTCAGATAGAATTGGGCGTTGAAACAAAATAATAAATAGCATTTACCAGAAAGCATAAAGAAGAACGGAGTCGTCTTTTGACTCCGTTTTCCTAAGAAAGGAATCCTTCACAGTATTGTCAAATTTGACAATATCCGAGTTAGAGAGGACGAAAAGATATGGAAAAAAGTGATTTTATAAAGTGGTTTAGAAGCAGAAAGGTACAACGTTTTCTAGTAATCGCTGTATTTATGGCAGTTCCTTTGTTATTGCTATTTGTGTTTACATATTTACCCTTTGGAGAAATGATAAACTTTAGTTTTTATAAAATGAAATATACAGGATCAAGAACTTATGTAGGATTGAAGAATTATATTGATGTTTTTAAAAGAGATGATTGTTTTGGAGCTCTGAAGCTCAGTTTCTATTATATGGGTGGTGCAATTTTACAATTGGTATTAGCCCTATATTTTGCTACACTTTTAAGTTTCAAAGTGAAAGGTGGCAACTTCTTTAAGGGAGCTATTTTCTTTCCTTATTTAGTAAATGGTATTGCCATCGGATTTATTTTTAAGTTTTTCTACACTAGAGGTTTTGTATTTGATACTGTATTACAGTGGTGTGGTTTCTCATTGGAAAATCTTCCGTATTGGTTAAAAGATACACGGATTAATAATATATCATTAGTAGCTACAAGTGTTTGGAGATACATGGGACAGAATATGGTATTGTTTATTGGTGCTATTATGTCTGTGGATAATGAATTATATGAAGCTTCCATGCTAGACGGGGCAAATCGATTCAAACAGTTTATTTATATTATTTTGCCTAATATCAGAACCATTGTTATGTTAAATCTTATTCTATCTATTACAGGCTCACTAAGCGCATTTGAACCAGCTTATGTTATTACAAAGGGGGCAAATGGTACAGGAACTTACTTTGTTGTAATGGATGAAATTGCGCATGTTACACAAAAAGTTGGATTGGCTAGTGCAATGGCAGTTATCTTATTGGGAATTATATTTGCGGCAACTATTTTACAGAAGTTATTCTTTAAATATATGTTCCGCAGTGCTGAAGATGAGGATATGGGTGCTGCTGCTAGAAGAGAAAAACAAATAAAACGCTATGTGCGTTTCAGAAGGATACAAAAAGGAGGAAGAACTAATGAAAATAGCTAGAATAACAAAACGTGTCATCGGTCAAATTCTTATTTATGCAAGTTTAATTTTAGCAACGTTAGTGGCAATTATTCCCATTGTGTCTTGTGTGATTACTGCTTTTAAGTCAGATGCTGAATATGCTTCCACAAATGTAATGCAGCTTCCAGAAGCATGGACAAATTTCCGTTTTAGTATGGAATGGGTAGAAACGGCATTTGCTAATTTTGCCATTGCTTGGTCGAAGGCAGATATGACATTGGCATTTCGTAATACATTAATTATTATGATTTTTGTATTAGGAGGTTCCATCTTAACAGGCTCTATGCTTGCATATGTATTAAGCAGATTTAAGTTTCGTGGAAACGCATTAGTTCGTTCACTCTTTTTATTTGCAACACTACTTCCTGGTATTGCAATGCAAGTATCTTTATATCAGATAATGTATAGCATTAATTTTATTAACAAGCTTTATGGATATATTATTATGTGTATGGGTACGGATGTTATTTCGATTTATATTTTTATACAATTTTTTGAAAATATTTCTTACTCATTGGATGAATCTGCAATAATGGATGGCTGTACTTACTTTGGTGTGTTTTTCCGTATCTTATTTCCACTTTTAAAACCAGCCATTGTTACGGTTATGATTTTAAAAGGGGTAGGTACCTATAATGAATACTACTCAGCCAGCCTTTATTTGCAAGATAAAAGTAAATACTTAACGGTAGCAACGTGTTTGTATAAATTTTCAGGACCACTTGGCAGTCAATATAATTTGATTTGTGCTGGCTTAATAATTACATTAATTCCTGCCTTGGTTATTTTTATCTTATGTCAAAAGCAGATTTATGGAGGCTTAACGATGGGATCCGTTAAGGGGTAATTAAACATCTTATGTTGTTGCGTTATACATAGTACTAATGGTATTATTTAAGTATTAAATTGTATACGCGCCATAGGCATAGAAAGGAGAGTAAAATGCATAAAAAATATTATGATTTATTAGAAAAATATGAGGCATTAGTTACTCGAAAGAACAAAATTGATGATGATTTTTATAATGGAATTTTTGACAGGTATGTAAATCCTGTTTTGACCAGAGAACATGCACCAATCCATTGGTGTTATGATTTGAATCCTGAGACCAATCCTTACTTTATGGAGAGATTGGGAATCAATGCAGTAATGAATTCTGGAGCCATTGAATTAAATGGTAAATATTATTTGGTTGGAAGAGTGGAAGGCAATGATCGTAAATCATTTTTTGCAGTTGCAGAAAGCGATAACGGAATTGATAACTTTAGATTCTGGGATTACCCTATTTTGTTAGAAGATACTTGTCCAGAAGAAACCAATGTATATGATATGCGCCTTACTAAGCATGAGGATGGATATATCTATGGTGTATTCTGCTCGGAAAGTAAAGACACTAAAGTGAATGACTTATCTGCGGCTGTTGCAGCAGCAGGAATTGTGAGAACTAAAGATTTGGTAAAATGGGAGAGACTTCCTAATTTGAAGACACTACGATCTCCACAACAAAGAAATGTAGTGCTTCATCCTGAATTTGTAGATGGCAAATATGCTTTTTATACAAGACCAATGGATGACTTTATTGATACTGGTTCAGGCGGCGGTATTGGATTTGGACTATGCGAGGATATCAACAATCCAGTATTAGATGAAGAAATCATTACTAGTAAGCGTAAATACCATACCATTACAGAAGCTAAAAATGGTGCTGGTGCAGTTCCTATCAAAACAGACAAGGGGTGGATTCACATTGCCCATGGTGTTCGCAATACGGCTGCAGGACTGCGTTATGTAATTTATGCATTTGCTACTGATTTGAACAATCCTACCAAGGTGATTGCTGAACCATCTGGAATGATGATTGGACCTAGAGGTGGAGAGCGGGTAGGTGACGTTTCTAACGTAGTATTTACAAATGGTGCTATTGTTAAAGATAACGGTGATGTTTACATTTATTATGCGTCAAGTGATACTAGATTACATGTAGCAACAACTACAATTGAAAAATTAAAAGATTATGTATTTAATACACCAGAAGATCCACTTCGTAGTGTGAAATGTGTAGCTCAAAGATGTGAGCTTATAGAGAAAAATTTAGCATTTCTAAAAGAACAGAAATAATTCTGAATAAGAAATCTAATATTATATTCTTAATAAATTCCAATATTAAAATAAAATAACAATTAATAGATAATTGCATTAAATGCGATTGTCTACTAATTGTGCCAAAAAGGAGAAAAAAAGATGAGCAAGTATAAAATGATTAGTCCAGTAGTAAAGAATGTACCATGGCAGGAAAAGCCAGAAGGTATCGTGGGTGCACCACTATGGAGATATTCTGAAAATCCTATTATAGGAAGAAATCCAATTAAAAATGTTGCAAGAATTTTCAATAGTGCTGTTATGCCTTATGGTGATGAGTTTATAGGTGTATTCCGTGCAGAACAGACAAATGGTATTCCGTTTATTTATTTAGGAAGAAGTAAGGATGCAATTCATTGGGAATTTGATGAGAATAAAATTGAATTTGTGGATGAAGATGGTAAACCATTTATGCCAATTTATGCTTATGATCCAAGATTAGTTAAAGTAGAAGATACTTATTATGTTATTTGGTGTCAGGATTTCTATGGTGCGTCAATTGGAATGGCTAAAACACAAGATTTTAAAACCTTTACAAGAATTGAAAATCCATTTTTACCATTTAATAGAAATGCAGTATTATTCCCAAGAAAAATAAACAACAATTTCTGTATGTTAAGTCGCCCTTCTGATAGTGGACATACTCCTTTTGGAGATATCTTCTTAAGTGAAAGTCCTGACTTGGTTTACTGGGGTAAACATAAACATGTTATGGGTAAAGGAAATGAATGGTGGCAGTCACTGAAAATCGGTGGTGGAGCAGCTCCCATTGAAACAGATGAAGGCTGGTTATTGTTTTATCATGGTGTAAGTGGAACTTGTAATGGATATGTATATAGTATTGGTGGAGCTATCTTAGATATTGATAATCCTTCTATTGTAAAATATCGTTGCGAGAACTTCCTTTTAACTCCAGAAGAGTGGTATGAGGAACGTGGATTTGTAGCAAATGTATGTTTCCCATGTGCAACAATTCATGATAGTGAAAGTGGAAAAATTGCTCTATATTATGGGGCAGCAGACAGTTATGTTGGGTTGGCATTTACTCAGTTAGATGATATAATTGACTACATTAAAGAAAACAGTGTAGTGACGGAAAGTGACACTGAGATAGGAGTTCGCTAGGTATGAAGGCAGAGGAAATATTAAAAAAGTACTGTGGAGTTGAAGAACAAATTATTTTACCAGACAATGAAAAATTGCAGTATTGTGGTCGCATAGATTATGAAAATGAAGAGGGCCCCCTTTGGGTTTATCCTGCAACATATGTGACCATTAAATTCTCAGGGAAAAGTCTAAAAGCAGTTGTTACCAATCAACATGCTTACTGGGAAAATTCATTGGGTTGGATATTAGATGGAAAAGAGTATAAAGGTAATCTAAACGAATCGGGGATTACTTGTTTGACTTTAGCAGAGGATTTGCTAGATGGTGAGCATGAGCTTTGTTTATTCAAACGTATGGATTCTTGCCATATGATATATTTTCATGGATTTATTGCTGATAACGAAACAGTGCTATATCAACAATCTCCTCTGCCAGATAGAAGAATAGAAGTATATGGAGATTCTGTATCTGCCGGTGAGGTATCTGAAGCAGTAGAGTATTGCGGAAAAGCGGATCCAGAACATAATGGAGAATTTTCTAATAGCTATTATTCTTATGCGTGGATAACAGCCAGAAAACTGAAAGCAAGTCTCCATGATATTGCCCAAGGTGGAATCGCCTTACTTGATAAAACGGGCTGGTTTATGGAAGGCAATTATATAGGTATGGAGCAGACATTTGACAAACTTCAATACCAGCCAATTTTGTGCACACCCAAACCTTGGGATTTTAAGAGGTATACACCTCATGTTGTTATTGTGGCTTTGGGACAAAATGACAGCAATCCAGAAGATTATATGGCAGAAGATTACCATTGTGAACGAGCAGTTTATTGGAGAAAGCGTTATGGAGAGTTTATTAATACTTTGCGAGAAATTTATCCTAAGGCCCATATTATATGTAAGACTACCATATTGGGACATCACAAAAATTGGGATGATTCTATAGATGAGGTATGCAGAGAATTAAAAGATAATAAGGTTCACCATTTTATATATTCTAATAACGGAGTAGGAACAGAGGGACATATCAGGATACCTGAGGCTGAAAAAATGGCAGAAGAATTAAGTGCCTTTATTGAAACATTGGGTGCTGATATTTGGAATGATTAAATCATGGGGAGGTAGTAAAGAGTCATGTTTGGAGAAAAATTTGCTTGGGGTGTTGCCTCAAGTGCTTATCAAATAGAAGGAAGAGCAGAAGGTGATGGATGCGGTACGACTGTATGGGATACCTTCTGTGATGATGGACGTGTATTTGGCGGTCATAATGCACAAGTTGCTTGTGACCATATTCATAAATATCCTGAAGATTTTGCATTGATGAAAGCTCTTGGAATCAAACATTATCGTTTTTCTTTCAATTGGGCAAGAATAATTCCGAATGGTATTGGAGCAATTAACCAAAAAGGAATTGACTTATATAAGGACATGATACGGGAGATGAAGAAAAATGATATTATCCCGTACATAACCTTATTCCACTGGGAATTCCCACAAGCACTTCAAGATATGGGGGGCTGGTTGAATCCAGAATCTGTCAATTGGTTTGGTGAGTATGCCAAAGTAGTGGCAGAAAATTTTGGAGATGATTGTGATTATTTCATTACATTTAATGAACCAGAGTGTTTTACTGGTTTGGGATATTTAAGAGGGGAACATGCACCGGGATTTAAACTACCTCCTCAGGACGTATTTCAAATTACACATAATGTATTAAAAGCTCATGGTCATGCAGTTATAATGCTTCGTAAATATGCGGGCCGCACCATCCAAGTTGGGTATGCACCTACTTGTGGAGTTGCCCTACCAGCTACCAATTCTCCTGAAGACATTGAAGCAGCGAGAAAAACTTATTTTTCATTACCTGAGTTAGATAATTGGACTTGGAATGTTTCATGGTTCATGGACCCTGTTTTCCTAGGGCATTATCCAGAAGAAGGGTTGCAGAAATTTGCACAGTATTTACCTAAAATCTCAAGAGAAGACATGGAGTTAATTGCCCAGCCCCTTGATTTTATGTGTCAAAATATTTATAACGGCTATTTGGTGAAAAGTGGAGTTAATGGTCAACCTGAATATGTGGACAGATATCCTGGATTTCCCAAAACAGCAATTTCATGGCCAGTGACACCAGAATGTTTATATTGGGGAAGTCGCTTTTTATATGAGCGTTATAAGAAGCCTCTTTATATTACAGAAAATGGTATGTCATGCCATGATACCATTGACGTGGATGGTAGAGTACATGATAGAAATAGAATTGACTTTTTAGAAAAATATTTATATCAGGTGCAACGGGCTATAGAAGAAGGTGTTGATCTTCGAGGATATTTCCAATGGACATTTTTAGATAATTTTGAATGGGCAAATGGATACAATGATCGCTTTGGATTGATTTATGTTGATTATAGGACACAGCAAAGATATGTGAAAGACTCTGCATTTTGGTTTCAAAAGGTAATTGAAACAAATGGCAAATGTTTGGCACTTAATCAGAAGAAAAAAGAAATCCTCTTTTTAAATCCCATATTAAAAGAAAATGTTTGGGGTGGAAAACGTCTCGTTACAGAATTCCCATATGAAAGTGAAGGCGATAACATTGGCGAATGCTGGGCTATTAGTGCTCATCCAAATGGTGACTGCGTTGTGAGAGAGGGTGAATACCAAGGAGAAACCTTGTCCAAGTTATATGCCAATCACAGAGACTTATTTGGTGATATTACATCAGAAGAATTTCCATTGTTAATTAAGATTATTGACGCAAAAGAAGACTTGAGTATACAAGTACATCCAGATGATTCTTATGCTAAGGAACATGAGGGATGTAATTATGGCAAAACAGAATGCTGGTACGTAATGGATTGTCCAGAGAATGCCAGTTTGGTAATTGGACATCATGCTAATACAAGAGAAGAACTGTCACAGATGATTGCAGAAGATCGTTAT
>CAZKGP010000059.1:0-10290 GCA_964552225.1 uncultured Acetatifactor sp. | reverse complement strand
CAATAAGCTGTTCGTCCCCAGACATATGCGCAAGTACTCTAAGCTCTATCTGAGAGTAATCCGCATCCATAAATACACAATTTTCCTTGGGAACAAATACCTTACGGATTCTTCTTCCTAATTCCATTCTAATGGGGATGTTTTGCAAATTAGGTTCTGTTGAACTTATTCTTCCTGTAGCGGTTATTGTTTGATTAAAATTAGAATGAATTCTATTATCCTGTTCTATATAATTAGCCAAACCGTCTGCATAAGTGGATTTTAATTTTACCAAACCACGATATTCTAATATATCTGTTATTATAGGATAATCTGGTGCTAACTTTTCTAAAATATCAGCAGCCGTAGAGTAACCTGTTTTGGTTTTCTTTCCACCTGGGATTTGCATTGTTTCAAATAAAACCTCTCCAAGTTGTTTGGGTGAATTCACATTAAAGTCTACACCAGCTTGTTCATGTATAGAAGATTCTAGTTCTTCAATGCGGGCTACTAATGCCTGTCCATATTCGTATAACTCATCTCGTTTTACTGCTATGCCTTCTTGTTCCATATCAAAAAGCACAAGAGAAAGAGGCATTTCAATTTCCTTCATTAAGGTATCCATTTCCGTTTCACGTAATTTATCCTTAATTAATTTAGCTGAATGTTTTGCAACATATGCTCCATAGCAATAATATTCTGCTACTTTTTCAAATTTTTCGTTGAGTGCATCCTCTATAGATTTTTTCTCAAATACCTCTTTATGTCCCGGAATCATCATTCCAAGTTGTTCAGAAGCAATTGCTTCTATATCATAATCGTTTTTTAGAGGATTCAACAGATAAGAACCTATTAATATATCAAAATATGATTCAATATTTTCTGTCTGTAAAAAAGAATATTGTTTCTTAATATCAAAAGTAGAAATCTGTGCTGTTTGGGAAAGTTTATAAATCGCTTCTTTAATTTCATCTTCTTTTGAATCGGAATTTTTACTATCTTCTTCTGCCAAAGCAAATAAAGACATTTGTTCTGGTTCTTTAGAACTTTTTATTTTATGAAAATAAGTTTTCTCTTCCAAAGATATTGCAAATCCTAAAAAATTACTTTTTTCATTCAAAATTAATAGACCTATTTCACTTTGTGGTTCTACTTTTTTTAAGATTTCCAACATATTATTTGGATCTTCAATAGAATGAAATAACTCATTTACGTCAATCTCAGGAGCTGCTTGTGCATTTTCAAAACGATTAAGCATATTTTTAAACTCTAATTGTTTAAATAAAGCATATGCTTCTTGGGTATAATATTCTTCTGCTTTAGCATCCTCATAAGTGAGCTGAATATCACAATCTATTTTTATAGTGGCTAATGTTTTGCTTAAGTCTGCTAAATGTTTATTTTCTCTCAGAGACTCTCTAACGCTATTTTTTGTAATATTTTCAAGATTACTATATACATTATCAAGAGATCCGTATTCCACAATTAATGAGGTGGCTGTCTTTTCACCTACTTTGGGAACTCCAGGAATATTATCAGAAGAATCGCCCATTAGTGCCTTCAAATCAATAAATTGGGTTGGTGTCACCTGATAACGTTCTAGTACATCTTCTGCATAATAGTCTTCAATCTCTGTTTTACCCATTCTGGTCTTAGGAATACGAATTTTAATATGTTGTGATGCAATTTGTAGCAAATCTCGGTCACCAGATACAAGAGACACTTCCATACCATCTGCCTCTGCACGTTTGGCCAAAGTTCCCAATATATCATCAGCTTCAAAACCAGCTTCCTCTATTATAACTACATTCATTGCCCTTAAAACTTCTTTCATAACAGGCACTTGTTCCCGTAGTTCATCTGCCATTGGCTTACGAGTTCCTTTATATGCATCAAAAATCTTATGACGAAAGGTTGGTGCATGAACATCAAATGCAACCACTAAATAATCTGGGGTTTCTTCCTCTAATATTTTAAATAAAATATTTAAAAATCCATAAATAGCATTGGTATGAAGACCTTGTGTATTCGTTAAATCAGGTACACCAAAATAGGCACGATTTAAAATACTGTGTCCATCAATCAAAACTAACTTTTTACTCATCTACTCTTTTCCTTCCAAACTCCTATATAATAATCCATAATACAAATCCAAGAATGGAAAATACTGCTACCATTTCTAATATAAATCCAAGAAAAACAAAACTATTATGAAATTTAACTTTTCGTTCTGCTTCAATCATTCGTTTATCTAATTCACCTTGTAAATCGAGTGCACTTCCTTCTTCTAACCTAGGCATACCTTCAATCACTAAAAATTGAATAGCTAATTCTTCTTTACATTCTAGGCAATCATTTATATGTTCCTTAAACTTTTTTAATGTTTTATAATCTAATGTCTGATTTAAAAAATCAGGTATTAAACGCTCACATTCTTTACAGTCAATACCCCGTTCCAATATTACTTGCCCCCTATTCGTGCTAACTCACCTATTACATTATCTCTATCCAACTTTTTTTATACATAATTACTATACAACATCTGAGTTCATCTGGCTAGTATTAGAGAAAAATAAGTTTTAAAATAATTAAAATATCCCTTGTCATTTATCTTTATTTATGATATTATAAACTTCGTTGTGAAGTAATTACTTCTAACATGCCGGCGTGTCGGAATGGCAGACGAGGCAGACTCAAAATCTGTTGTGGGCAACCACGTATGGGTTCAAGTCCCATTGCCGGCATAATAAAAAGTCTATGTGCAATTTATTTTGTGCATAGACTTTTTTATATGCGCCCAACATGGGCGAAATCTTATCTAAACCATTTCCATTGTTAGTTCAATCTCATTTCCTACCACTCTTACATGACCTATACTTCCTATAACAATTGGCATCATAGGTGGTAAATGGCCCATATCAATATCCATGATAATAGGAATATTCTTTTTACCTGCTACTTCTAATATCGCTTGATATGCATCTAATCCCATTAGTTCCTGACCATAAACAAGAGGTCTGCCTATCAAAAATCCTTTCGCATACTCAAACCATCCTGCTTGCTCCATTTGCCACATAGTACGTCTAATATCAAAAACATTCAATTCACATGATTCTATACACCAAATGATTCCATCATCTTGATATTTATGAATGAACTCTTTTGTATAATCGAATTTTGTTCCGATTAATGTCTTTAAACAGTCCAAACAGCCACCTAACAATCTCCCATCAAATGTAATTTCTTCCTTTTCTTTTTGATTGGATAGTGTTTTAAGCACTCTAGGTTCTGTCACATGGTATGGTACTAGTGGATTATCTTCATTTTTAAGAGATTCTTTCTCCCATTTATCATATCCTGAAACTACATTTTTATTGCCAGTTAAGACATCCATTGCATCCTGTAAGGACTCATGCCATGGTTCCATTCCAAAGGTTGCAGCGCAAGGACCATAAATAGAGGCCACCTCACAAATAGTGGCTAATAAATAAGATAGATTAGTATTATCGGAATATCCCATAAACCATTTGGGCTCTATTGCTTTAAGTTGTTGGAAATCAATGTATTCTAATATCTCACACATTAATTCTCCACCTCCGCAAGATATCAAACAATCATTATCCTGAGATTGATAGTAACTCATAAACTCCTTACCACAAGCCTCTGGAGTATTGCTGATACCAATTCCTTCATTGGCATAACAATTGGGTCCGATATCCAATGCATAGCCCATTTCTTTCCACTTTAATTGGGCATTACCAAATGCCGTTTTATAGGGCTCAATGCTACAGTCAAAAGAAGGGGCAACAAAACCTATTGTGCCCCTTTCTTGTAAAAACTTCCCGTATTTCATATATCCTCCATAAGAAAGGTTACGCTTTCCAATTCATCTTATTATAAATATCAAAGCAATCCAATGTTGCAAAATAATCCTTTGGAGTTTCTGCACGACGTATTAACTCAACGCTTCCATCTTCTTTTAAAAGAAGCTCTGCTGATTTGAGTTTACCATTATAATTGTAACCCATAGCTGAACCATGTGCTCCGGTATCATGAATTGCTAAATAATCGCCAATTTCAATTTTGGGTAACAAACGGTCAATGGCAAATTTATCATTATTCTCACACAAAGAACCAACAACGTCATAGGTTTGATTGGAAACTTCATTTTCTTTACCTAAAACAGTTATGTGATGATAAGAACCGTACATAGCAGGACGCATTAAGTTTACTGCACAAGCATCTACTCCAATATATTCTTTATAAGTGTGTTTTTCGTGAATTGCCTGTGTAACTAAATGTCCATAAGGTGCTAGCATAAAACGACCTAATTCTGTATAAATAGAAATATCTCCCATGCCAGCAGGTATTAAAACTTCTTCAAATGCTTTTCTAACACCTTCTCCAATAACCAATATATCATTTGCTTCTTGATCTGGTTGATAAGGAACACCAATTCCTCCAGAGAGATTAATAAAGGTAATATGAGCTCCTGTTTCCTCTTTTAATTGAACGGCCAACTCAAATAATTGTTTCGCTAAAGTAGGATAATATTCATTAGTTACAGTATTACTTGCAAGAAATGCATGAATACCAAAATTCTCAACACCTTTTTCTTTTAAGATTTTATACCCTTCAAATAATTGCTCTGTAGTAAATCCATATTTAGAATCCCCAGGATTATCCATAATATTATTACTAATGGCAAAAAGGCCACCAGGATTATAACGACAACTTATTGTTTTGGGTAAATAACCAATTGTTTTTTCTAGAAAATCAATATGGGTAAAGTCATCAAGGTTAATAATCGCACCTATTTCAGCCGCGTATTCAAATTCATGCGCTGGTGTTTCATTAGAAGAAAACATAATATCTTTCCCAGATACACCCATTGCATTACTCAACATAAGCTCCGTCAAAGAAGAGCAATCACAACCACAGCCATATTCTCTTAAAATATCAATTAAAAATGGATTAGGGTTGGCTTTTACTGCAAAATATTCTTTAAATCCTTTGTTCCAAGAAAATGCTTGTTTTAGGGCCTTTGCATTTTCACGAATTCCTTTTTCATCATAAATATGAAAAGGAGTAGGAAATTCTTTGGTAATTTCTTCTATCATTTCTTTTGTGACAAATGCTCTTTTATTCATTGTATATTAACCTTTTCTTTTTAACCTTTCAATCAGTACTCTTTTGTTATACATTTTCAATCTGCCAATCAATTGGCTGGGCGCCTCTTTCACTCAAAAATTGATTTGTTTTACTAAAAGGCTTACTTCCAAAAAATCCTCTATAAGAAGATAACGGACTTGGATGTGGGGCAGTTAGAACTAAATGATTGGGGTTATTTAACATGCTCTTTTTCATCTGTGCAGGTCGTCCCCATAGAATAAACACTATTGGTTGATTTAATTCATTCAAAGCTGTAATAGCTGCATCTGTAAATTGCTCCCATCCTTTACCTTGATGAGAATTAGCTGCATGAGCCCTAACCGTTAACACTGTATTAAGCATTAAAACACCTTGTTCGGCCCATTTAACTAAATACCCGTTATTAGGTATATAGCAACCTAAATCGTCATGTAATTCTTTATATATATTAACCAATGACGGAGGTATCTCTACATCCTCTTTTACAGAAAAACAAAGCCCATGAGCTTGTCCAACATTATGATAAGGATCTTGTCCAATAATTACTACTTTAACATTATTTAATGGAGTTAAATGAAATGCATTAAAAATATCATCTGCTGGTGGAAATATTAGCGTAGTATTATATTCCTGTTTAATAAATTTATAAAGCTCAATATAATAAGGCTTTTTAAATTCTAGATTTAATACATTTACCCAATCATTTGTAATCATTCCCATGATAATATATAACTCCCTATTTATAATCTGACAGATACACCTTTTTTATGTAGATATTCTTTTACTTCTTTTATTTCTAATTCTTTAAAATGAAATAAAGATGCTGCTAATGCAGCTTCCGCTTTACCTTCTGTCAATGCTTCATAAAAATGCTCTAATTCTCCTGCACCGCCTGATGCAATAACTGGAATAGAAACAGCCTCTGCAATGGCTCTTGTTAATGCAATATCATATCCAAGTTTTGTACCATCACCGTCCATACTTGTCAACAAAATTTCTCCTGCACCTAATTGCTCTACCTTAATTGCCCACTCCACAGCGTCCATATGCATGTCTACACGACCACCATTTTTATAAATGTTCCAACCTGAACCATCTTCTCTTTTTTTGGCATCAATTGCAACCACTACACATTGACTTCCAAATTTGCTGGCAGCATCAGATATTAATTGTGGATTCATAATCGCTGCAGTATTAATTGATATTTTATCTGCACCTTCACGAAGTAAGGTTTTGAAGTCATCTACTGTTCTAATTCCACCGCCTACTGTAAATGGAATAAATACTTTACTAGCTACATCTCGCAACCACTCTAATTGAGTAGAACGATTGTCTGCTGATGCCGTAATATCTAAAAAAACTATCTCATCCGCACCGGCCTTATCATATGCCGCTGCAACCTCAGCAGGATCTCCTGCATCTCTAAAGTTTACAAAATTTATTCCTTTTACTACCCTACCGTCTTTCACATCTAAACATGGTATAATTCGTTTTGTATGCATTTTATAAATCTCCCTTTATGATCTTAATAAAATTCTCTAATATTCTTTTACCTACATCAGAGCTCTTTTCAGGATGAAACTGACACGCAAAAATATTTTTACTTTCTACTGAAGCGTGTATTTGAGTGCCATATGAAGTTGTGGCAACTACAATATCTTCATCCGTAGCTTGTAAATAATAGGAATGAACAAAATATACATAAGAATCCTCTAATATTCCTTGGTATAAACGTCCCTTATTGGGATAAGATAAATTATTCCAACCTATATGAGGTATTTTAAGATTATCTATACTAGGAATACGATAAATTCTACCTTTTAGTATATTTAAACCATCTATTTCAGGGCTCTCATCGCTACTTTCAAACAAAAGTTGCATACCAAGACATATTCCTAAAAATGGAGTGTTTTGTTCTACGATTTGGTGTATCACATCTACCAATCCATAGTAATGAAGTTTATGCATTGCATCTCCAAAAGAACCTACACCAGGTAATATAACACCATCTGCATTTAAGATTACATCGCTATCTCTAGTTACTGTGACATCCTGCCCTAGAGCTAATAATGCTTTTTCTACACTTTTAATATTACCAGCATCATAATCGATTATTGCAATCATAAATTTTCTTCACTCCCAATAAATGAAGTATCTTCTAGTTCTTCTTCCTCTGGCAGAACATCTTCACGTGAATTAATAATTTTTTCATCTTTCACCTCTTTATATATTCTGCCTTCTGTAATGAAGTATAAAATCTTTGTATATTCTAAATCACTAGGTTCTGCTATAATCTCAAATGCTTGTGCTTCTGAAAGATGATATTTATCACTCAAAATATTTAAAATTTGATCATAAATCATTTGAACTTCAGTTGTAGAATTCCATTTTCCTGCAAACTCATATAATTTTGGATAATCACTTAACGTTTGCATTAAACTATCTAATGCCTCAAGTGGCATTCCTTGTCCCTCTAGATGCTGGTATCTTGTAACTTGATAGTTCATTCGTAAGATAGCTTCGGATTTACCAAACATCACCTGTTCGTTTTCATTTAATTCTTTACCATATAAATTTTGATAGCAAGTTTGATAATCATATTCTTGATAAGCTTCTGACGCAGCTTTTCTATCTGTAGTATCGCTTATTATATTATTTACTAATAAAATTAATATTGTCATGCCTAAAGAAAATATAAAAATAGGAATTATCTTTTTAGGCTTAAGTTTAGGTTGATTGTCTTCTACAATCTCTTTTTCTTTTTTAGGTTTCTTCTCTTTTTTGGGTTTCTTTTCTTTCTTTGATGATTCCTTATCGGGCTTTTCTTTTTTCTTTTTCTTGCCCTTTTTATTCTCACGGTCTATTTCCATTAGAATATCTTTGTTTTCTTCTGACATTTTAAGACTTCCAGTCTCTTTTATGTCAATATCCTCATCTTCTGCAGTAAGAAAATCGAATACTCTTGAAAAGAATCCCTTTTTCTCCTTGGCTAAGATTTCATCTATTACATCCTCTTTATCTTTTTCAGGAGACGGTTCATCAATTGTTTCCTCATCTGGCATTAGGTCATCTCCAAACAATTCATTTAATTCATCTAATTCACTAAAGTCTAACTCGACTTCTTTCTCTGTGGTGACCACAGTCTGTTGTTCAACTAAATCATCTGATAAAGAATCTTCTATATCAACTTTTTTATTCTTTGCTTCTTTTTTAGCCATTTTAGCAGCTTTCTTTGCTTCATTTTTGGCCATTCTAGCTTCTCTACGAGCTTGAGATTTATTCAATATTATTCCATCTGTACTTGATTCCCCATCAAGTTCTCCATTCAATTGGGCAATAATATTATTAGGATCTTCCTGCATCATGGAAATTGCACTAGAATCAATAAGTTCATTACTATCTGACATTTCTAGTAAATCACTTATTTCTTGTATGTTTTCATCATTCCCAAGTCCATTCAACAGTTGATTTAAATCATCAACCTCATTCGTATCATCTTGTTTTGTTTTTGGTATAGATTCTTGATTTTGCTTATCTAACAGCAATGTGTCCATTTCTTCCTCTGATAACGAAACTGCAGTATCAAGATTAATGGATGTAGATGCCAATAATTCATCCATATCGCCCATATCAATATTATCCAACCCATTTTCTGTTTCTTTAGGTTGAACTGTTGTTGACTCTTCTTCATTGGACGCTTCTTCTATTATAGGTTGCTCTATAATATTATTTTCTTCAATTTCACTGTTTCCTATTGACTTTAATAGTTCATCTAAATAATCCTCATTTGAAGGCATGAATGTTCCTCTACTTTCTTAAATAAGTAATTAGTATAATCGTTTTTTATAGTTTAGCATAGGATAGTAAGAATAACAATTTTTTTATTTATATTATTATATATCCAAAAGCCAATTAATAGCATTTTTATGAATTGAAATTCCTCTATTGCTTATTTCTTCGCTTAACTGATATAAATGCTCATTGATACGAACAAAATCAGACTTTTGATTAAAATATGCCATTTTTTCAAAAGGCCATCTAATCACAGAAGGACATTGCATACCAACACCCAATTCTAAAATACATACTTTTTTATTCAAAGTATTTTGAATCCATTTAGTATAAATATTCCATTGTAATAAATATCCGTTTTCATTATAGTTTTCCGAATAAATATTATTAAGAATATTTTTTGTTCCACATGTGGGACAAATTCCTAAATTTAATGATTCCCAATCGTTTGTCTGTATCGCTTGTTTTAAGTTCTCCTTATTTTGAGCAGACAGTTTGAACACACTATCTGGACAACAATTTGGACACTGCTTTTGAGTGTTATTACCGCATGGCGTAACAATACGATTTTCATCAAATCCACATTGAAAAAGATAATCATTAATTGAAGTAGATACAATAAAATAATTTTTATTGTCTATATAGTTTTTTAATTGATTCAAACCATCCAAAACTCTTGATTCTAAATTTGATTGTTCATATTGTGCTATAAAAGGAATTGCCCATGCATATTTAGACTCTTGCAATTCTATATGATTAACACTCCTTATATCATTAAATTCCTCACCAAGTCCTATGAGAATCATGTCTGCATCATTTAACTTATTGATAATATCACTTTTAATCATGAAAATCACTCTTCCATATAAAAAGCCGGGAAAGTTCCCGGCTTTTTGGTTATCTTATTTTATTTTACCAATGAATCAATAACATTAACCAATTGGCCTATTTCAGGTTTAGATAATTGTGCGTCTGCCCCTAATGCTTCCCCTTTTCTTCTCATCTCTTCGTTTACCAAAGATGAGAAAATTACAACAGGAATTTTCTCTGTAACTGGATCGGATTTTAATAGTTTGGTTAATCTATGTCCATCCATCATAGGCATTTCAATATCTGTAACAACACACTGCACATGTTCTTTTAGGCTACCTTCTTCCACACACTGACGTATTACATTATAAGCTTGTTGACCGTTTTCTGTATGTATTAAATTATTATATCCTGCTTTCTTCAACGAATCTACAATTAATTTATTCAGTAATGGAGAATCTTCGGCAATTAGAATAGGTACATCAATTCGACTGCGCTGTCCTATGCCATCTAAATCAGATAATTTTAGACCTGTCTCAGGATTAATATCACTTACAA
>CAZKGP010000058.1:0-10377 GCA_964552225.1 uncultured Acetatifactor sp. | reverse complement strand
TGTGATATTGAAATGGTGAAAAATATCCATGAGAAATTAACAGAAATGGTAGAGGAACGGAAAGAAGATCCAAACCCACTTGTTTTAGATAAAAATGAAGTTAAAACGCTCTTTGCAAGCAGTGGTGTTTCAAATGAGAAATTGGAAGAATTTGATAAGCATTATGATGAAACCGCTGGTGAAAAAACATCATTACTAGTTAATAATGTTTTTAATTCCCGTACTTTTGAAGTAAAAGCTCCAGATGTAATCGTTAAAATTAATCCGGAGCGAACTGATTTGGTTGAAACCAAAATGATTAATGGCAAACAATGCCTTGTAATAGAGCTTGGCGGCAACGTTGAGGTTAATGGAATCGCCGTAAGAAATAGTGTAGATCATTTTGAAAATGATGATACTGCTACTGAAGATTCCGATATAGAATAAATAGTCAAGACGATAACACTACCAGCCCTCTTTCTAGAGAGGCTGGTACATTTATAAGACGCTGGTTTTCTGAACCACGAAAAGGCAATCTTAGGTTTTTCTGACTTTCAATAAATTCACCATCTACCAAAACATCTAATTGCTGCAGTAATGTAAGCACATCACTTTTACCTTCCCCAATCCAACGTAACATATCGTTTTCAAAATGATACCCACTATAACACCAAATGTCCTTTTGGGGAAATTGTGCTTTCACTTTTTGCAATAATTCTATAATAGTCCCACGATTGCTTTCCTCAAAAGGTTCACCACCCAGGATACTGATTCCCCTAATATGATCATGATTTAATGCTTGTAATATCATGCTCTCAGTCTCTTCGGTATAAAGTTGCCCATACTGGAAATCCCATGTTTCTGGATTAAAGCATCCTTTACAATGGTGAGTACATCCACTTACAAACAGTGAAACACGTACACCTGGCCCATTGGCCACATCTGTTTTCTTAATTGTTGCATAATTCATAGATGTAATACCCTATCTTTGATTTCCTTTGTTTTACCCGCGTTCCAGAAGTTTTCTCCTAGATATCCACAAGTTCTTCTTGTTACATTCATCTTATCGTGATCCTTATTATGACATTGAGGGCATTCCCACTCATTATCATCATTCACAATAATCTCTCCGTCAAAGCCACATTCATGGCAATAATCAGATTTAGTATTGAACTCACCATACTGAATATTGTCATATATAAACTTAATTACTTCTTCAATGGCTTCTACATTATTAAGTAGATTGGGTACCTCTACATAGGAGATAGCTCCTCCCAATGATTTATTTTGAAATTCACTTTCAAATGTAAATTTGCTAAATGCATCAATATCTTCTCTCACGTCAATGTGGTAGGAGTTGGTGTAGTATCCCTTATCTGTAACATTTTCAATGCTACCGTACTTTTCTCTATCTATACGAGCAAAACGATAACAAAGAGTTTCTGCAGGAGTTCCATACAAACTAAAGCCAAGGCCTGTTTCCTCGTTCCATTTTTCTGCCGTATCTTTCATAAAGTCCATTACTTTTAATGCAAATTCCTTACCTTCTAGCTTTGTCTGACTACATCCCTTCATTAGATATGTGGTTTCGTAAAGTCCAATATAGCCTAAAGATAATGTGGAGTAGCCAGCTTGTAAATATTTATCAATGGTCTCCCCTTTATTCAAACGAGCAATAGCACCATGTTGCCAATGGATAGGGCTAACATCCGATAAAATACCACTTAATGCTTTATGTCTACACATTAAAGCTTCATAGCAAATTTCTAATCTTTCCTCTAGTAGTTTCCAGAAAGTGGATTCATTTTTCTGTGCTAAGATACCAATCTGAGGTAAATTCAGACTTACTACTCCTTGATTAAAACGACCTTCCCATTTATAGTTATCATTTTCATCTTTCCAAGGGGATAGAAAAGAACGGCATCCCATACAAGAAAAAACATTTCCTTCGTAATTTTCTTTCATTTTTTTAGCAGAAATATAATCAGGATACATTCTCTTTGCAGAACACTTTGCTGCCAATCTTGTTACATCATCATATTTTCCACCTTTTAGACAATTATTCTCATCTAAAACATAGACTAATTTAGGAAATGCTGGAGTCACGAAAACACCCTTCTCATTTTTCGTTCCCTGAATTCTCTGTCGTAAGATTTCTGATATAATTTGAACCGTCTCTTCTACATATTCATCTTCTTCATCAATATGAAGAAACAGCGTTACAAATGGTGATTGTCCATTGGTGGTCATAAGCGTATTAATCTGATATTGTATGGTTTGCACCCCTGATCTTAATTCATCTCTAAGACGCATGTCCACAATTTTTGTTCTCTGCTCTAAACTCAAGCTATCACCTAATTCTTCACTTAATTGAGATTCAAATTTCACTCTGCTTTTATGAAGATATTTGCCAAGGTGTTTAATGTTTACAGACTGTCCACCATATTGATTGCTAGCGACTGCAGCTATAATCTGAGTAGTAACAGTACAAGCTACCTGAAAACTTTTAGGAGACTCAATCATTTTCCCATTAATAGAGGTTCCATTATCCAGCATATCTTGTATATTAATCAGGCAACAATTAAAAATAGGCTGAATAAAATAATCTGCATCATGGAAATGAATCACTCCGTTTTCATGAGCAAGTGTTAAGTGCTCTGGCAATAAAATACGTTTTGTAACATCTCTTGATACTTCTCCAGCAATATAATCTCTTTGAGTAGAAGCAAGACGTGTATTTTTATTGGAATTTTCCTCTGCTAATTCTTTATTTTCATTACGAATCAATTTTAAGATAGATTCATCCGTTGTATTGGATTTACGCAAAAGACTTCTCTGATAACGATATACAATATATTTTTTAGCTAAGGTATACTTATTACTATTTACAAGACATTCTTCAATTAAGTCCTGCACCTTCTCCACTGCTATTGTCTTATCGTCCTGCTCATCAATATAATCTAATATATTTTGAACAAGTTCAGCACTTGCTCTTTCCTTCTCTTCCACCTCGTTATTGGCTTTATGAATAGCAGCCACTATTTTCTCTGTCTCAAACGGAACAATTCGTCCATCTCTCTTTTGAATTTTCTGTATTTCCATCTTATAACTCATTCCTCTCTCTTATCCAAAACGATTCTACTTATAGACCGAAGCTATAAAAACGAAATGTGGGGCCGCATTGAAAACCTCCTTTCAATACGGCCACCACTACATTTAGTATTTTTTCAGCTTTTACTGTCTATATATTGTATTTTTATTATAAAGAATAATTGGGTAAAATGCAATACTAAATTGATATATTTTACATTTCTTTAGTGGAAGGGTACGAAGCAGTCATAACCATTCCAATGAACCCCGTTAAAAAACGTCGGCACTTGATTTTAACAAGTCGTAGACGCAGGTAAAATCTTAGTACCGCTACGTTTTTTGTCGAGCGAAAGCGTGGGTTCATTGGAATGGTTATGACTGCTTCGTACACATTTACTATCAATCCAACACATTAATTACATTTCATCTGGACAGTTCATTCCAAGTAAGCTGCAGGCATCTAGCAACACTATTTGTACTAGATATACCAGTAAAAGTCTTGCTTCTTTCACATGCTCCTCTGCATGGATAACGGAGCATTCATGATAAAACTTATTAAAAGAAGCAGCAACCGAAAAAGTATATCTTGCAACAATAGAGGGTTCATAACGCTCTGCTGCCTTCTCTACTGTTTCTTGATATCCTAATAGTGTTTTTACCAAACCATAACTTGCGTCATCAGTTAATAATTCATATTCAATATTTTCATTTTTTATTGATTCCCCACTCTTACGTAGTATACTTCTTGTTCGTGCATAAGTATACTGCACATAGGGTCCCGTTGTTCCCTCAAAGCTTAAAACTTCCTCCCATGAAAAATCCACGTTTTTAATACGCTGGTTAAATAAATCATGGAAGATTACAGCACCGACTCCAACGATTTGTGCCACTGAATCTTTATTTGGCAAATTAGGGTTCTTCTCTTTGATGGCATCCATTGCACGTTCAACTGCCTCTTTTAAAATATCCTCTGCATAAATAATATTACCACTTCTTGTAGATAACTTTGCCCCATCTAAGCTTACTAATCCGTACGGAACGTGAACCAAATTATCTGCCCAATCATATCCCATTAATTCCATTGCTTTGAACACTTGCTTAAAATGTAGGGATTGTTCAAGACCAGTAACATACAAGCATTTGTCAAAATGATAGGTTTCCTTACGATAAAGGACTGCCGCAATATCTCTGGAATGATAAATGGAACCACCGTCACTCTTTGTAATCAAGCAAGGGGGCATATCATAAGCCTCCAAGTCAATTACATTGGCTCCCTGACTTTCCTTTAGGAGTTTTTTCTCCTTTAACACTTCAACTAATGCAGGGACTTTATCACGATAAAAACTTTCCCCTAAATAGGAATCAAAGGAAACACCCAATATTTTATAAACACGTTCAAACTCAACTAAACTGATATCTTTGAACCATTTCCAGATTTCTATTGCTTCAAAATCATTTTGTTCCATCTTTACAAACCAAGAACGAGCCTCATCTATCAAATCAGCTTCCAGTTCAGCTTCTGCATTAAATTTCACATATATTCTAAGTAGTTCTTCAATTCCTTTTGCTTCCACAGCCTCTTTGCTACTCCACTTCTTATAAGCCACAATTAATTTTCCAAACTGGGTTCCCCAGTCTCCCAAATGATTAATTCTTATTACGTTGTATCCCAACTTATCATATATTTTGTATAATGAATTACCAATCAGTGTTGTCCGAAGATGTCCAACATGAAAATTCTTAGCAATATTAGGTGAAGAATAATCCATACATACTGTTTTTCCTATTCCTATTTTGTCCACGCCCAAATTTGGTTGCAATATTTTAGATATACAACGCTCTACATACTTTGACCGATTCATATAAATATTGCAATATCCATTGATTGCCTCTATTTTCTCTATTCCTAATTCATCAGAGTATAAAAGTAATGCATTTTTTAAGTCATCAGCTATAAGCTTAGGATTTTTGTGCATTACCTTTGCAAAAGCAAAACACGGAATAGCAAAATCTCCCATCTTTTCTTCTGGTGGGATTTCAATAAGTTCCATTACATCATTATATGTAATACCTTCTAGTATTTCTGATACACATTTACATATTTCTGTTTTCATAATTTTCCTCCTAAAAAACTTTAATATATAAAAAACCGCAATGGAATTAGCATATGCTAAATCTATTACGGTTCTGTGTCTATTACTATATAAACAGCACCGCATAGAAGCAAGACGTACATCTCTTGCAACCATGCGAATGCATTAGTTACAAGGATTTACGTCTCTCTCTGCGTCTTAAGCTGTTCATCATAAATATATTCATAGTAGTTCCTTTCCATAATTCTGTTGATACGAATTTTTACTATAGTACTATATTTTCTAGATGTTGTAAATAGTAATCAGCGCCAAACTTTCGTTTCTAATCCTTCTGTTAATCACATCATCCCATATTCATATATTTTATATACCGTATCATCCTTAGTCTTACCTACAAGGAATTCCCTGCTGTGCATTCCGTTTCCATATTGTGGCCAAGCATTCAATTTAGCCTCCGACCAAATCTGGGTAAAAGACACGTTAATCATTTCATATTCTACAAGTGAGTACTGCTCCGCAATGCTTTTAACCTTGTCATCCTTCGGCAATGTTTCAATCTGGTGGATTGTATAACTTTGCATATATCGCCCTTGTTCAAAGTCTAATTGTTCATTCTCCATGGAAATTAAATGAGCTTCATTGTCAGATATAATCTCCTTCATTTTATCAAATTCTCCAGTTATACTGTAATAAAAGTCTAGAACTACTACTTCTTCCGCACTGCTTTCAGGTATTTCTTCAAGCTCAAAGCTCCGACCCTCTATTTCCACGGTGGTCTCACCACTGTATGTATAATCTTCCTCTATTTTACTATCAGACAGCGGAGCTCTACATGCCGTCAACATACACAAAACAACCATTACTACAATATATAATTTCCTCATTTTTAATACCCCCATCATTAACTGTTACGTTTTATTTATTAACACTAAAAACTACATAAATTATAACTCTTCACCGCATAATATGCAAATTGTATTAGAGAACTAAGTTATTCCTTAGTAACAATAATATCCCCAAAGCCTAAATCAACCTTTAATAACTTAGAAGAATCTGCTTGCTCTGGTGGAGAAATCACCTCTCCACTATTAGTAAGAAGCTGATATCTCATCTCAAAATATTCTGGTATGGATATATTTACATTACCTCGATTGGATTTCACAATTAGTTCCTCAAACATATTTTGGTTGGCTAGATAAATGGTAACACTGATTGCTTGTTTTGTAGTTTTTGCAACACTAAGTCCAATTTCATTTTTAAAGTCTAGAATCAAATTATCATCACTTGGTACTAATTGTTCTATCTTTTTAACGTATGATTCTGGCATTTCACCTTTTAACAGAACTTTATTTTCTCCATCTTCTGAATTCCTTATTGTTATATTTATGTCCTGACTTAATCCTATAATTTGTATGCCCGATAAACTCTCAGTCAAATTCCATTCTTTTTCCACTTCCTTTGATGGTTCATTCACATAACCCAATAGAAAAATAGCAATTACAACAATACATCCTAATAATATAGACTTTTTCTTCCATCTTTTCATATTAACTCCATGCCTTTCCATTACCTGCAAACTTTGGGTCGCAGGCACGCGCTACGATTTATTTAAATTCTCTATCTTTTATAACTTTCATACTTAAAGTCATAGACAACAACCACCAAAACATTCCACCTACTAACATGGAAATTTTTCCATCTATACTTAGTCCATAAAATGTCACTGCTTTTGAAATATTCTGAAATATGAAATAGTCAAGAATATTTTGAGCATTCATCCCTATCTGATTGAGTATTGAAAATAACAAGTTTTCGCTTAAAAGCACAAATAGTGCGTATACAATGGTGGATAATGCTACAGAGTCAATTAGCAGATAAATCATAAGCCCAATTGTAAAGGCTACTAAATATAAACAAATTAGTATACTCATACTGATAAAAAAATGGGGCAAATGAACATCTTTCAAATCTCCTCCACTTGAAAATAGGATAGTCAGACTATAACTAACTGACAAAATAATGCACATAATATATGAAAGACACAATTTACTCAAAAAATATGTTGCCCTGGACACTCCGGATATTAATATATTATTTATAAATCGACTGCTAAAATCCACTTGCCATATATATAAATATATAGGAATAAAGGAAATGGGCAAAATTACACTTCCATATGTAAGTGCGTTTTTAATGATATCATTCTTATCAATCAACTCTGTATTTATGGTACAAAGCAAAGCAATCGCTATAATCAATATTTCTTCCACATAAAATATTTTTCTATATTTGGTACGATGTATTTCTGCATTTAATAATTGAATCATTATTCTACCCCTATCAAACTCATATAGTAATCTTCCAAGTTAGATTCTTCCTGTCTAAACTGATAAATAGAAACATCTTCTTGTAATAAATAATCACTGACTATTTTACATTCCATTCTGGAGGCTTTAAACGTAAGGCAATCACCTTTTTTCATAGCTGTTTTATTCAATATATCCCTAACGATCTTTGTTGCCTTCTGATTATCCGAAGTTTCTAAATATGCACAACTTACCATTTGATTCTTTAATTCTTCTTTTGATAACTCATTCATTAACTTTCCTTGATGAATGATTCCATATCGGGTTGCTATCATTTCTAACTCTGATAGGATATGGCTTGATATTAATATTGTTGTTTTTAACTCTTGATTTATCTTTTTAATTATATTACGAATTTCTATAATTCCAGTAGGATCCAATCCATTAATGGGTTCATCTAAAATCAAAAACTCAGGGTTGTTAATAATAGCAATCCCTATCCCAAGTCGCTGACGCATTCCAAGTGAGAAATCCCGTACCAGCTTATCTTCTGTTGATTGCAGTCCTATAAATTCTAAAATTTCTTGAACCTTGCTTGAACTGTAACAATTATTGAGTTTACTGATATATACTAGGTTATTCTTGGCTGTCATATCATGATAAAGCGCGGGGCTCTCTATCACAGCACTCATTTTAAGATTGGGATTAGTATACTTTATGGCTCCACTTGTTGGCGCAATTAATCTTGTAATGACTCTAATAAAAGTAGTCTTTCCGGCTCCGTTTTTACCAATAAATCCATAAACATCACCTTTATTAATTGTGATATTAATTTTATTCAGCACTAATTTATCTTTATAAGATTTAGATATATTTTCAGTACAAAGTATTTTCTCTGTCACTTATACCACTTCCTTTAAACTTAATATGATGTGATTATATACAATTTTACAAATTTATAGCTTGTCTTCTCCCAAATGAACAAAATCCTTTCCTTTTTGACTTAATTTGCTTGCGAAGACAAAAATAGCAGTTGCCTCATTATTGCAACTGCTATTTACTATTTAATTTCTTCTATCTTTTTCTTCCCTTGTCTTGATAATTCACATTTTTTACCGCTTTCCAGCAGTAGATAAGATTCTTTTGTATTGATTGCTTTTATATAATTGGTATTAACCAAGTAGGAACGATGGCATCTCACGAACGGCTTGCCTATCTTTTCTTCTATCTCTTTTAAACTACTAAAAAATTCAATATGGGCCTTATCTGTTATTAAAATAACCTTATGCTTTTCATGAGATGTTTCAAAAAGTATGATATCCTCCAATTTAAAGTATCTCACCTCATCCATATATCTAACAGAAAAATAATCGGATTCTTTCGTTCTATCTTCTTGCATCCGCTGATTAATATTGAGCAAACTGGTACGGATTCTATCTGCTATTTTGTCAGGTTCATCTTTTAAAATGTAATCCATAGCCTCTATTTGGTACTTAAATGTATCAAGTGCCATCTCTCCATGTGTTGTGACAAAAACAATAAATCCTCGTGAATCCTTTTCTCGTATTTTAGTTGCAACATCAAATCCACTTAATGTATGAGACAAATCTATATCCAAAAAATATACTCCTCTATCTTTATTAGAACATACAGCATCTAGTAAACTATCTGGATTATCTGAAGCTAACCTGATATCCATATCTAAACTTTCAATTATTATTGTTTTTTGTATCTGTTTGGTAATATATTCAAGGGTTTCTTTATTATCTTCACATATATATATTGGTATCAATTTATCTTTTTACCTCCCTAAATATCTTAAGGACTTGGACAAAATATTCTTCTTCTAAAAAAGTCTCTTTTACAGCATTAGGGTATTTTCCTATTATATCCAGATAATTACTCAGGCCATATCCACGTTTCTTTCCCTTTTCAGAATATCCGCTTTCCCAAATATGATTTAAATTCAGCTCTCCAATGTAACTATTTTTAACAAGTAAGGTGAATTTGTCATCCTCTTGAATCATCGTCACCCGTACTTCTTTTTCCAAACTCTTCTCTGCCGCCTCCATACCATTGTCTATAAGAATGCCCATGCATCTGTTAAAATCAGCAATATGAATGAAAACATGGTTAACATCTTTTATACTTTCTATGGTTAAATTTATTCCTAGTTCATTGGCTTTTACACTTTTGGCTAATATAATACCTTTGATTTCATCTATTTTAATATGATTCAAATTAGTTGTTTTTTTTGATACTTTGACTTAACTTTTTATCAAAGTTATAAATATTTTCTTCTAGATATTTAACAGTTGCACTATTCCCATCTAGTTCTGATACAAAAAGTCCAGCAACGATATTTTTATAATCATGCTGAAACCTTTTTACTTCATTCTGTAAATTTTCTAGATTTGAAATATATATTTTCTGTTGATTAATTATTACTTGTTGTAAATTTATTTTTTCATTTTTACGCTCTACACGATAATATACTACCATTATTACTAACAGCACCATAAAACTGCAGATAAATGTAAAGGCAGTCATTAAATACAGGCTTTCATAACCATTTGTCTTGGCACTCCTTGATATATACTGCATAATTAATAACCATATACCAATAAAAACAGATTGTACAATGATGATAAGCTTGTTATTATTCATAAAAATCCGATCAAAAAATGTAGACAACTGTTTTTTCCTTACAATTCCCACAAATACTAGTATGGCAGCATCCGCAATTAAGGATATCATAACAGATTCAGGTTCTATGTGTTCTAGACTTACAATTTGATTAAAAATGGATTCTCTTCCTGTAATAAAAAAGCTTTTTACAACCATAAAGACAAAAATAAAAAAGTGTCTTCGACACATCAGCTCCCCTAGCCCCTCATTCATGAGGGGAA
>CAZKGP010000057.1:0-10530 GCA_964552225.1 uncultured Acetatifactor sp. | reverse complement strand
CTCATAAATAAAACCATATGTGATACTTTGGGTAACGCCCAATCGAATGGTGGGAATTGTTTCTCCACCAGGAGAGCGGACCGTAATAGTAAATAAATCAGGAACACTTCCCCAAAATTCCATTACAAATCCTCTATTCCCATCTCCAACCCTTACTTCTACGTCTTCATAATTATTTACGATAGAAGGGGCAAGATCAAGGGCTCCACTATAATGATGGGATGCATTTCCTTCATTTCCACCGCCCACTACTACCACTCGGCTTCGCCTGATTGCAATGGCATTCAAATATCTTGATAAAGCAGAGTTACCATCGTGTTCCCCCATATTGGTTCCAATTCCAATACAAATAACCACAGGTCTTTGGAACATAATGGCAAAAGAGTCAGCGTATTTTACCGCCTGCATAACATCATTTTCTGCATAAGCAGGCACTCCATTGGGAACAAGATAAAAATCACGCAAATACTGCTTTGCTTCTTTTAATTTAACTACCACAATCTCAGCATCTGGTGCTGCACCCAAATACGTATTGCCATTATCCAGACGAGAACCAGCTGCAACACCAGCCATTGCACTTCCATGACCACTTTCATCTCTACTTGGAACAATACTATATGGGTCGTCTTCTTGTAATGCTCTGTTAATATCCTCACGGGTATACTGAGTTCCATATAAAAATCCCTCAGGAGAGGTACCATCTTGTATGGTTTGGTCCCAAATGGATAGTATTCTAGAATTTCCCGCAGCATCCCTAAAAGCTGCATTTGTATAGTCGATTCCCGTATCTATTAGGCAAAATACGACGCCACTACCAGTCAAATTCAAAGGCGGACGCTGTACCTGAACAATCCCACTAGTTATCAGGCTATTGGGATCAAAGGGAATCCCTGCATTTAGAACATTGGTAGTAGGTGACATATTGCTCAACTGCATTAATCCATATAGCTTTGGAATGTTTTGGTATTTATATAGCCATTCCTGCAACCCCATTCCTTCTGTTCGATTAGCAAAAATAATGTTATATAAATTATCAATATTTACATAACACAAATCTAAGTCTTGTATAGACGTATTACTGATGGGATAGTCTGTAATAAGATCCATATAATCATTTGATAGTATTCTTTCTTTACAAGTCATTCTTTTCACTCTATATACTTTTTACTATTCTATGTATAATAAGAAAAATATTGCTTATTATATTAGACCTTCAACCTCCTTGACCAATTCCTGATTGCAAACGGCACACATAACATACCAATTAGAATGGGAATGGTAATCAATAAATAGGGTGACCAAATTATCCTGTGCTTTTACATATTTATCACTCGATCAAATGTATCAAAGAAATCCTTCCTATGACTGACCATAATCACCACCTTGTCTTTCATTAATTCTCCCAATGCTTGATTAATCATTTTTTCACTATGAACATCTAACGCGGATGATGGTTCATCCAATAAAAGAATTGGTGAATCCTTCAAAAATGCTCTCGCTATAGCGATTCGTTGTTTCTGTCCAACTGAAAGGTTATTTCCACCAGCAACTAATGGAGTATCGTATCCCTGTGGAAGTGTCCGAATAAATTCATCTGCATAAGCCATTTTTGTAGCATGTATTATTTCATCCTCTGTAATAGGCTGCCTGCCAATTTTACCAATCATAAGGTTTTCTCGTATTGTTCCTTCAAAAAGATAATTTCTTTGTGGAATATATGTAATAATCTGTCTTAATTGAACAAGGGAATATTCCTGAATTTCTCGTCCATACAGCTTTATGGAACCATTCTTTTTTTGATAAAACCCTAGCAGCAACTTGATTAAAGTGCTTTTGCCACATCCAGATTCCCCCATGAGTATAACTTTTTCTCCATTCTTAATGCAGAGAGAAAAATCATTCAATATCCTCTTTTCCCCATCATAAGAAAAGGTAAGCCGATCTATCTCAATAGCGGTTGCCCCCTTTACTAAGGGCACCGTTCCCTCTGCCTGCAACTCCTCACAATCCATCTCCAGAAAATCGAATACTTTTCCAGCTTTTACTAAAGATGCGGAAAATGTAGTAAGTGCAGACCCAAAACCTTGTATCATCGTACTAACACCCATTTGAAGTGATACAATTGCCATAACCGTTCCATAATCCAGCTTTCCACAAGAAACTAAATATGCACCTACGCCAATTGTCCCAAAACTTGCAAGAATTCCCAAAAAAAATGTGATCATCTCAAGCCCTCCGGCCCGGTTTGCTCTTTGCCGTCCATCCTGCAAAAGCTTTTCATTTTCATCATAAAAATAATTAAAGACAATTGTTGCACCTTTATACATTTTAAGTTCAGTAAAGCCAAATAATATGTCACTTAAACGTGTAGTGAGGTGCGAGGTCTTTTTCTGAATACCCTTATCTATTTCTTTTATCTGCTTATTTATCCGAATTGAGAAAAAAAATGTTACCAGACAAAAACTAACAGAAACCAACATAAGCAATGGGTTATAAATAAACATAGCAATAATAGAAGTTATTCCATTAACCAATCTTCCAAACACCCAAAAAACATGTGAAAAATAACTATCTTTAAGGGAATTGGCGTCCCAATTTAGTGTCTTAAGAGCATCTCCACTATGATTTTTCTCATAATAATCCATGTTCAACTTTAAAAGCTTCTCAAAAAGCCGAATTTTAATGTCAAAAACTATTTTTCGTACAATTTTTATTTGAAAATATCTTCTGTATGGAGCCAAACAATTCAAAATTACAAGCATAATACATAAAGCTACTGCGCGCCAAAATATCTCTATATTTCCATATTCCAAAGCATTAAATATTAATTTGTTCATATAAGGATAGGCAAAGGTTAATACAGCAGAACTGACCAAAGTAAATAGAAATACTGTCCAATAAGCAGTCTTATACTTTCCTATGTAAGAAAAATATCTCTTTAATTCTTTCATCTGCTACCCCCTCCTGACAAAATGTATTCATTATACATTCTCCAATAAACGCCCTTTTTCTGCATAAGTATTGTATGCATTCCTGATTCTACGATTTTACCTTTCTCCAGTACAACAATTTTATCATAATCCACAATGGTGTTCAGACGGTGTGCAACGGTAATCAATGTCTTGTTTTCGGAAATTGATAAAAGTGTTTGATTTACATACTTTTCGGTTTCCTCATCCAACGCTGAGGTAGGCTCATCCAACAAAAATATCGGTGCATCCTTTAAAATGGCTCTGGCAATAGCAATTCTCTGTCTTTGCCCTCCAGATAGATTGCTTCCCCGTTCCTCTAATAAAGTATCATATCCTTCTGGCAATTCCATAATAAAATCATGACAGCCGGCTTTCCGAGCTGCATCTACTATTTCTTCTCTATCGGCTTCCGTTCTGCCAATACGAATATTATCTAACACACTCATAGGAAATATCACAGATTCTTGAGCAATTAAGGCCAATCGTTCTCTTACACTATTAGGCGTTATGTCTGAGAAAGAATTTCCATAGAAACAAATTTCTCCCGAATCTACTTCATTTTGCCTGCACATCAATTTCATAATAGTACTTTTACCGCAGCCACTTTTTCCAACTAGCGCAATTTTCTGACCTTCCTGAACAGACAAGTTAAATTGCTCCAAAACGGGCTTATCGTTTTCTGAATTTGTATAGGAAAAAGATACATTCTTAAATTCAACTACCTTTTCAGAAGACTTGTTAAACTCTTGCATATTCTCCTTGTTACATTCTATAGGAATATCCAGAATTTCTAAAACACGATTTGCAGATATCATTGCCATCTGTGTCCTAATAACCAATTGATATGCATATACCAGCGGCTCGTTTATCTTGTTGATCCCACTGATAAAAGCTACAAGAATGCCAATTGTTAACTCTCCTTTCAGCGTAAAATACCCTCCTGCACATAATGCAATAGCCGTAGGAAATTCGCGAATTAAAGCCGAAAACGGTTCAATATTGTATTGCCATAAATCATTTTTATTGGAAATGTCCAAGGTTTCCTTCAATGCATCGTAATACCTTTTCTGCTTTTCTTCCCACAAGTTATAGGACTTAATTACATCTACACCATCAAAGACCTCTTGTATCTGATTATTCGTTAGACCAAGTTTTTTAACATACTCTGTTTGTGCCATTTTCACCGGTTTTAATAGCTTGATACTAATAGGTACCATAATAAATAACGGACTAAGACACAACACAGCAAGCAAAGGGTTCATGATAATCAAATATACTGTAAATGCAGTCACTACAATAGGTATATACAAACAATCCTTGAAATAAGTCTCCATATATCCAGCTACAACTGCAATATCCGAAGACAACCGCTCCATGATTTCTCCGAAATTCTGTTTTTCCATATCGTTAGGTGCAACCTTCATAATATGATTTACCGTATCACGTCGTAAATCTCTTAAAATGGCTGATCCAAAGGCTCCTGTAGTCCGAACCACCAGATAATTGGACAACATTCCTACCAAAATTGTTATAACTGCTTGAGCAATCAATATCCACATGGAAAAATCTGCTCCTCGCAAAATCGACAAGTCAATTACCCTCTTTAACAGTTCGACTATGTACACATTTGCTATAGAACACCCCAAACCAGACAATATAATCACCGTGATCCATGTCCAATAATGCTTTGCGTAACCTAGAATACGTTTCATCCTTTACATCTCCTCTTTTATTTGTTATGCTTTTTACAGTTTATCAACTTTTATCCTTCACAGTAATTGCAAATATACATGCTTTTTATATACTTTTTGCAATAGTATCACAATAAATTGCAGATGTTGTTATTTATACTATATACTTTCAAAGGAGCTTTCTATGCCACAACAGGATCGCCATAAAGAACGTGTTATTCCTATTGAGTTTAATTTTTATGACATATTAGACAATCTTCCCGCAAAAGAGCGCTGTTCCATTGTTTTGATTACTTGCGGATCAGCTACAATCAAAATAAACAGGCATATCCGCAGATTAAATTCTCCTTGCGTAATATGCCTGTCCTATTATGATGCCGTGGAACTTATTCACTGTGAAAATCTTAGTGCTAAATCCTTTCATTTTGACCCTTGGTATATTAAGGCATGCCTTTGCTTTGACAATCTCGAGGACTCCATCCCCATTGATCCTCAATACACCTATGATCGCACAAAGCTTTACATGTTTACAAAACATACAGATTTTTTTCAGGGAGTGATCTCTCTCACCCCTCAGAACTACATTCACATTAATGAGCTTATGCTAATGATTGGTGCGGAAACCTTTTCCCAGAGTGATGGATTCTGGACTTGTAGAATTCGCAGAATGCTCCTACAACTTTTGAATAGTTTATATGACATTTTCATAGACCAACAAAAACTCAAATTATTTGCAACCCAAGAAAGCTACAATCCGGCTACCGTCTGTGCAGAATATATTCACAGCCATTATGCTGAAAACATTACCCTCAGTGCATTATGCGAATTGGTAAATCTCAACCGCACCTCTCTAAACCAAAAGTTCAAAACACAATTTTCCTACACATGTATGGACTATTTATTAAACTACCGTCTCAAAATATCTCAAGAACTTTTGTCTAATAGCAATATGAAAATCCATGAAATTGCCGAAAACTGTGGCTTTAAATATGACAGCTATTTTATCAAGCAATTCACCGCCAAACTTGGAATATCACCAACAATGTACCGCAAGAATCCACTAACATATTCTGCTTACGAAGGAAAAAAAATTAGACCTTCAACCTCCTTGACCAATTCTTGATTGCGCGCTTTCTGCATTCCAAATGGCAAATAATCCACTATCATCATAGGTCCATATACAACCGCTAAACTGAGCAATAAAGCTAACACATTGCTCCTAACAGTAGCTGATATTAGCATAACAATCCCTCAGTTGTAAATGCCACTCCTGTAAATATCTTCGCACAGGCAATTTTTTTCCACCCGTTTTTGGTGGTCAACACCAAAGAGCTTGTATTGTTATGCCATTCCCCTGCAAATAAAGTGGACAGAACTATTGCAAGAAACAGTGCCATTACCATCCCTAAATCAGCAACCATACTGCTGAGAACCTTTGACCACCCTTCTACCCATTCATATCTAAATGGCTCTTTTACACCTTGGTTCATCTGCAACAAATACTCTTTTTCAGCTCCTACCTGACCGATGTTTTCCAAAAACTCTAGAATCGCATTTTGCCTTCTCTCATAAAAATCTGTCAATTTTGTAGGATCAACGTAACTAATCATCATCTCATATTTACTGGTATCCCGAAGTTCAGGATACAGAGTACCTAGCCAGCTATTAAGAGTTTGCCAATCAGTTTTTTCTAACTCTTTTTCCATACCATCAGCATCTATTCTCTGGTAATCCCTTATTAACTGCTGCAAGCTCTCATCCGTCAATTTTTCCCCGTACTCCAAAGAATATTCTTGACTTCTCCTTATCACTTCATATCCATCAAAATGATTGCCAAAAGCACTTGTAGAATCATCCGAACTTCCAAAACCAAACCATTGAAATGAAAGAATACCCCCAAAGATTACTACATAAACAAAACACAGCAATACGCTAATCTTAGTGCTCCTCTTTCTCCATAATTTCTTATGTTCTAACAAAAACAATTCCATGTTACCGCACCCCTTCCTCTGTTGGGAAATAATATAAATAGAGATCTTCCAAAGTAGCTTCACATGGAACAGCTTTCTCAGTAGGCTTATTGTCGGAAATAATACGCAAAACAATCTGTTTCCTCTCATGTCTTAGGTTGGCTACAGTTGTTGTTTCCTGCCACATCTTAGATTCTTCTGGAGATACTACTAATTCCCATACCTTTCCTTTTGCTTTGTTAGTCAACTCAGAAGCCGCTCCCTGTAACACAAATTTACCCTTTTTCATTAATAAAACTTCATCCGCTATTGCTTCTGCATCTGATACAATATGTGTAGATAATATCACAATCTTATCCTCTGCATAGTTTGATAAAAGATTACGAAAACGAACTCTTTCCTTGGGGTCTAATCCCGCAGTGGGCTCATCTAAAATCAAAATATCAGGATTATTTAATAATGCTTGTGCAATTCCTACTCTTTGTTTCATGCCACCAGAATATGTTTTTATCCTTTTATTTGTTACATGGCTTAAACCAACTTCTTCTAACAACTCTTTTGCCCGTTTTGCAGCAATTTTCTTCGGAATGCCTTTAAGTGCAGCAATATACATCAAAAATTCAATAGCAGTATAATTAGGATAATAGCCAAAATCCTGTGGGAGATAGCCTAATACATTTCTATAGTCAGCTCCCATTGAAATGATGTCTTTTCCATCTAAAAAAACCTCTCCGGAAGTAGACTCCAAAATAGCACAAAGCATACGCATAAATGTTGTCTTGCCAGCGCCATTTGCTCCTAAAAGACCATATACTCCTGATTTTAATGTAGCGCTAACACAATCTACAGCTATTTTGTTCCCATAGTGTTTGGTCAAACGATCAATCGATAATTCCATACATCTTTCCTTCCTTTCCCATTGCTATAATAAAATATATTTCTTTGATATAAAACGTTATAAAATATAAAAAAGCGATTATCCATAAGCCGAAAGCAGATGTTTCATATAACCAGGGCAATACCTTTGCCGATATCCCCCAGCCTATGCAGGAACAAATCATAATAATCCCACATATTGGTATACTTTCTTTACTGCGCAATCGGATCAGACGCAACATTCCAATCATACATACCAAATATGGAACTAAGCAATATAAAACCATTTGTCCAATTTCCTGATAAGAATTTTGCAAATATATTTCAAAACATATTAATACCGTTATGCACACCAGATTGGCTGCACCAGCTAAAATTAGCTTTGCCAATATGATTTGAGAACCAGAAGCCCTTGTTACAGCTTCTATTTCGCTCATTCCATAATACTGACATTTGAATATCACCGGCATAACAGCCAATACAAACAGTGGCATAAAAACTGGTATATATTTGGGTATATCTGATATTACGGAAATTATTAAACACACCAAAAGCAATGTAATTGCCTGTAATCCCAATATGGCAGCACCTTCAAATCTAAATACATCTGAAAAATATTGGACAAAACTTGTCCGTGGTTCTTCAGAAACCTTCTGATTCCGTACAATTTCAACACACCGTTTTATTGTTTCTTCTAATTTTTCAGGTGTAGCGTCCGTATGTATAGGTTGTTGCAAATACTTTATAATCTCACTATTTTTCATTATTCTGCTCCTTTCTCATAATCTTCAAAGCATTCCTAACACGACTTTGTGCTGTACGCAAATTACATCCCATCACTTTTGCAATCTCATGAAAAGCAAGCTGTTCACTAAAGCGTAAAATAATAGCTTCTCTTTGTTCCGATGATAATACCTTTAATAGTGAACTTATCTCTGCTTTATCCTCTATTTGAAGCATATCATTTTGTTCATCTACAAGTTCTTCTTCATTTTCCAATGAATAAAATTGAACCTTTCGACTTTCGTCAATGCATAAATGATGAGCTATTGTATATAAATATGCCTTAAATTTCCTTTTTCCTTTATAGTTATTTAAATTATTAAATAACTTCAAAAATGTTTCTTTTGTTAAGTCTTCTGCTTTCTCTAAATTGAAACAGTGCCTTTTGCAATAACGTAAAATATGTGTATAATAACGATTTATTAAATCCTCAGCAGCATTTTCATTCCCCAGCCGTATCTGATCCACTAAGTCATCATCATTCATATGCCTTCAACTCCTTTCTATCATATATCTCCCTATATATAATAACGTATGAACTGATACAAATGATTAAAAAAATAAAAAGAACTAAGGTGACGATTTCTCGCCACCTCGGTTCTCTTACTTGGGACTATTAGGTTATGATGTAAGCTTATTTATTTTCCATAAAAAATGATAATTGATCATTTGCTTCGTCTATAACTTTTTGAATTCCATTATCTTCTAATGCTTTTAAGAATTTTGGTAATTCAACTTCTGGATTAACAAATCCTGTACTTAATGCTAGAGAATATTGTCCAGCAATATTAGCTAATGCACCCATTTCAGTCTCTACAGGAGTCTGGTCAAAAGAATAACCTAAAACAGGAATCGCTTTCGCTTGAGCATAATATGCTTTATATTCTTCTTGGAAATTAGCTCCCTGTCCTTCAACTGGAGGTAATTGTGTAACATTACCCATACCATTGGTCCAAGGTGTATAAGCCTTACGTGCATCTACATCAAATACAATTTCTCCCTCTGCATTTAAGGTATAGTGTTCGTCTTCAATACCAAACTCAAGTAATGTCATTAAATATGGATCTGTATTTAATAAGTTTAAGAACATAACTGCTCTTTCTGGATTCTTAGAAGTAGTTGATACTGCCATCATAGCACCTTGTGCTGCTGTTGTATCAACATATGCTGGTGTACAAGGAACCATTGCTACTTCAAATCCACGTTCTGCTGATGCTACTACTTCATATCCGCGAGAATAAGACTGAGTACCGATTAAGTAAGCACCATCTTTTTGTGCATTAGTACGTGCATCATTTGCTTGCTGTGCATTTGCCATTGCAGGATTAACATATCCTAATTTGTAGTATTCATGCATTTTTGTTACAAATTTTTCATATTCTTCTGTTGCAAATTTGTTTTGAATAACATTTCCGTAAGCAGGTTCGTTAGATACATTTACTGGATCAATGTAATAAGATAATAAATTACTAACTCCTGAATCACCAGTTACAATAATAGAGTTTGTAACCATTCTTTCAAGTACAGCACCTTCTACCAATAATGGATAGAAATCAGCGCCTTCGCCTTCTTTTACTTTTGCTAAAATATCACCAAATCCGTAGAAATCTGTATCTTCAATATCTTTTACTGTATATCCGTATTTCTCAAGAAGAGGAACATTGATATCCCAGCAGTTCTGTGTTGCATAATCTTTATATCCAGGAATTGCATATACACCTACACCATCAGAACCGGCAATAGTTGCACCTTTTGTTAATACTTCTGGAAGCATGTTCCATGTATCTTGTGCATATTTTTCAATCAAGTTATTGTCTTCAGCATCTAAGCGAACCCAATATCCATCACGAGCAAATTTATTGTACTCATTTGCACTCCATGAGCAAGTAAAGTAGATGTCTACATTATCTCCACCTTGTAAAGATAATACTGAATTGTCATCGAAATCGCCCCATGTACCCCAAATAGGTTTTAAAGTAACGTTAAGTTTTTCACCTAAATATTCGTTGACTTTTTCCATAACCTTACTGTCGTCTTTAACATCACTACCATGTAAGTACCATGTTAATGTTACTGGATCAAGATCTGCAGCTTCTACAACGGGAGCTTCTGATTCTGTCTCAACAGTTGAAGCATCAGGTGTTGACGCTTTTTCTTCACCAGTAGCTGGAGTTGTGGCTTCACCGCCACCACCACATGCAGTTAAAGCTCCAGCTACCATAGCAAGAGATAAAACAA
>CAZKGP010000056.1:0-10556 GCA_964552225.1 uncultured Acetatifactor sp. | reverse complement strand
TACAGCATGGCGAAGTGTTTGTAACTGATGATGGTGCCGAAACAGATTTGGACCTCGGTCATTATGAACGCTTTATTGATGAAAATTTAAATAAAAATTCCAATGTTACTACCGGAAAAGTATACTGGACTGTTCTCCAAAAGGAACGTCGAGGTGATTATGGCGGTGGTACCGTTCAGGTAATTCCACACATTACCAACGAAATTAAAAGTCGTTTTTATCGTAATTTTACAGATAAAGAAACACGCATTGCCATCATCGAAGTAGGTGGTACAGTAGGTGATATTGAAAGTCAACCGTTTTTGGAATCTATTCGTCAGTTTCAGCACGAAGTAGGACGTGAAAACGCAATTTTAATTCATGTAACGTTAGTGCCTTACCTTAGTGCTTCACAGGAGCTTAAGACAAAGCCAACCCAAGCCAGCGTTAAGGATTTACTAGGAATGGGTATTCAGCCAGATATTCTTGTTTGTCGAAGTGAGCACGAATTGGATCAGGACTTAAAAGATAAAATTGCTCTGTTTTGTAATGTGCCAAGCAACCACGTATTGCAGAATTTAGATGTTGAGAATTTATATGAAGCTCCTTTAGCAATGGAAAAAGAACAGCTTGCTCAGGTAGCATGTGAATGTCTACGCCTTAATTGTCCAGAGCCAGATTTGGATGAGTGGATTGATATGGTTAATGACCTTAAAAATCCAACAGAAGAGGTAACAATTGCTTTAGTAGGTAAGTATGTTTCTCTACACGATGCATACATTAGTGTTGTTGAGGCATTAAAGCATGGTGGCATAACAAATCATGCAACCGTTAATATCAAATGGATTGATTCTGAATTGGTAGCCAAGGAGAATGCAGAAGAGATATTTGGTGACGTAGACGGTATTTTGGTACCTGGTGGATTTGGTTCACGGGGTATTGATGGCAAGATAAATGCTATTAATTATGCAAGAATCCATAACGTTCCATTTTTAGGTCTTTGCCTAGGAATGCAATTAACGATTGTTGAGTATGCCAGAAATGTTCTTGGATATACAGACGCTCACAGCATTGAGCTAAATCCTGCCACTACCCATCCTGTTATCGCATTAATGCCAGATCAAAGTGGTGTAGAGGATATTGGCGGAACATTAAGATTAGGAACCTATCCTTGTGTATTGGACAAGAATTCTAAATCATTTGAATTATATGGTACTGACCAAATTGAGGAAAGACATAGACATCGTTATGAAGTAAATAACGACTATCGTAATATTTTGGAAGAAAATGGCATGAGCCTATGCGGAGTATCTCCTGATAATCGTATTGTTGAAATGTGTGAGATTCCTTCACATCCTTTCTTCATAGCAACTCAAGCTCATCCAGAGTTAAAATCTCGTCCAAATAGGCCACATCCTTTGTTTAAAGGTCTAATTAAAGCAGCTATAGAGCATAGTAAAAAAGCTTAGTATATATTGCGTAAATCAAAAAACATCTGGGGTAGATACTCCAGATGTTTTAATATTTTAGCGATATATAATATATTTACAAATCGGATTGCCCATAGAAGAAAATTTTTCCTCATATTCAGTCATAATATTGCCTTCTAGAAGTTTCTCATCTCCATGAAGATCATAGGTAATCATTTCAGCCTTCCAGTTTGCTTCTTTCAGTTCCTCTACAGCAAAATCAAACAATTCACGATTATCTGTTTTAAATTCAACCTTACTTTCTTTTTTTAGAATGATATCATATCTTCCTAAAAATTCCTTTGAGGGTAAACGTCTTTTTGCATGTCTGTCTTTTGGCCATGGATCAGAAAAATTAAGATAAATCTTATCTACTTCTTCAGGACCAAATACTTTTATAATATTCTCTGCATCCATACGAACAAATTTCAAATTAGGTAGTTCTTCTTCCTCCATCTTTTGAATTGCACGGAGCAACACACTAGAATACTTTTCAATCCCAATATAATTGATTTCAGGATGTAACTTTGCCAAGGTATGTATAAATTGACCTTTTCCCATACCAATTTCTATGTGTATCGGATTCATATTATTAAATATTTCACACCATTTTCCACTCTGTGTTTCTTCTTCATGGACAACATAAAAGCTATCAGCTATCATTTCTCTAGAACCAGTTATATTTCGTAAACGCATAAATTATTTTCCTTATCTATCTTCATTCTTATCTATAGTTTCATAAAGCCATAGTCCTTCTGCAAAAAAGACATATCTCATGGTACTTTAATCTTTAATTTTTGTCAAATAGTTAGGAAGTGCTCCTTTCACGCTATCTCCCTTCTGTCCGCTTAAACGGCTCAAACAGCACATGAGAAGAATGCGTACTTTGCATTCTTCCGTGTGAGACATAGAATTTGTTAGGTGACGTACTTTGGCACCTTAGAAATTCTTCTCACACTGCGCCCTATGGAAATAATTGCCCAACAAGACCTTTGTGAGCAAGCTCCCACGGTCTTATTGGGCAATTATTTCCGCATGGCTTTTTTGATAAAAATGTTGTATGATATAAAGGTATTTAATAATATATCATTTTTTTAGAAAGGTTTTTTATAATGCATTATAACAAAAATAAGTTTATATATAAATTTCTTACTCAATTGACTGCTGGTGTTATGGCCGGATGTCTATTTTTTTCTCAAAGCATTACTTCATTTGCTGACCAAACACCTGAAGAACGTATAGAAGCACAGCGGAACATGGCGGTTGAGTCCAATCAAATTGCAAATTGGCCCACAGGTCCAGTAGTTTCAGCAGGATCAGCCATTCTTATGGAACTGGAAACAGGAACAATATTATATTCCAAAAATATTCATAACAAGGAATACCCTGCAAGTACCACCAAACTTTTAACTAGTCTTATTGCTGCTGAGAGATGTACCTTGGATGAAATTGTAAATTTTTCCACTGAAGCAATATACGACACCCCTTATGATAGTTCTCATATTGCCATCGATGTAGGTGAATCCCTAACAATGGAAGAAGCATTAGGAGGAATCTTAATTGCATCAGCTAACGAAGTTTCTTTTGCAGTTGCTGAACATATCGCAGGCACTTGGCAAGACTTCGCACCTATTATGAATGAGCGAGCCAAAGAATTGGGTTGTATTGAATCCAACTTTATTAATCCAAATGGGCTTCCTGATGATAATCACTATACCTCAGCATATGATTTAGCTATGATTGGACGAGCTTTCTTTGCTAACGAGCTTTTATGCAAAATATCAAGCACTACCTTTTTAAAAATTCCCCCATCCGAAAGACAGCCAGATGAAATTCTTCATGGTACTAAAAACAAAATATTAAAAGGGCAAGAATATGCTTATGAATATGTTATAGGAAGTAAAACTGGATATACCAATACTGCAAGAAATTGTTTGGTTTCTGCTGCTAAAAAAGATGGCATGACCTTAATTTGTGTAGTTATGAAGGATGAATCGCCTTTACAATTCCAAGATACAGTTTCTCTATTTGACTACGGATTTAGTAATTTTGATAAAGTGAATGTATCTGAAACTGAAACAAAATTTAACATAGATAATGCAGATTTTTTCTATAATGATAATAATATTTTTGGTAATTCAAAACCTATTTTATCCTTAAATACTAAGGATTGTATTGTTCTTCCTAAAACATTAACTTTTGAAGATATACAATCTAATATTTCTTATGAGACAGAAAATGAAAATCAAGCTGCACTTATCCAATACTCCTATGAAAATGTGAATTTAGGTTCTGTTTCAGTAGATTTGTCTACCAAGGATACTGATTCTTATGCATTTGATCCACAGCCATTAGAAGATGGTGCACAATCCTCAAGCAACGATACCCCCTTGGAAAAAAAGGGCCCTTCCGTAATTTTTATTAATGTTATTAAAGTATTGTTATGGATTTTAGTTGCTGCTTGTATAGCAGTGGTACTTTTCTTTGGCTGGATATTCTTCAAAAAATATCAAATTGTACAATCTCGTCGTTCCAGAAGACGACGAAACCGTCGAAGACCAACCACAAGTTATCAGACACGAGAAGTAAGTCAACGGCAAAAACGTCGAGAACATATAAAGCAAGCAAAGAGCCGACGTAAAAATGCGACCCGTAGACCATATAAAAATAGGGATTATGATTTTTAATCATAATCCCTATTTATTTTGCACTGCCTTTTTTATATTTTTTGTCATTCTAACTTGCTTCGTGTGATTTTTACGTTCTGTAATTTTGTCCGCTTCTGCCTCAGATATAAATTTAGTAATCTTTACAGCAAAAACTTTTCCCCCATCCGTTCTATTAAATCGAAGTTTCCCTTTAAGGTACCCATGTTTTTCACAATAGGCAATACAGTAATAATGTCTTCCGTTAACAGAAAACCACTTTACTTTCTTCCTTAGGTTGCAACGACAAATATAACATTTACTGGAAGAAACTTCTCTATCTCTAAAAGCTTCCGCTTTATCAGCAAACTCTCTGGAAATATATTTCATATAAGTATCAAATTGTGTCTTTATCTCTTTTTGACGGCTTTTGGGAGGATTAAAAATATCATAAGAAACATTTTCACGTATTTTCTCATCATTTATTTGGCACAATATTTTAGCCGTATAATATGCATCACTAAATGCCCTATGAAAGGGAATATCTTTTTCTATTTTTAAAAAATCAATTGCATATTCCAATGCCCTTCTAGTTTTTCGGTCTTCATAAGTAATACTAAATAATTTTTGAACATCAAGGAATGCAATCGGTCCATCAGAAAGAGGTTCCATCCCATAGTATTTCATATTTCTTTGTAACTCGGTCAAATCTATTGGTCCCCATGTGCAGTATACAAACTCGTCTTCGCCACACCAATCCAAAAAACGTTGCATTACCTCTACAAAAGGTTTACCACGTTCTAATTCTTTCATTTGCATATGAATTAGTTTACTAGTGATAGTATGCATTTCGTGATAGACTTGTGGTTTTATTAATTCATTAAACTCACTAATCATCTCATTGTTACTATTTAATTTAATTGCACCTATTTCTATAATTTCAAATGGAATAACACTTACTTCATCTTCTTCTCCAGTATTACTTTGATTCCATTCCAAATCCATAACGATATAATTCATATGCGTAATCCTTTGCGAATCTATTTATTTGCTATTTATTCATTTTACCATAGTTTCTCATAATTTCACATTAATTATTATAAAAGTAACTTCCTTCTTTTTTTAACATTATATCTAAGAATGTATATAGCAAATAAAGCTACCCATGAAAATGCTTCTGCATAGGCAATTACCATATTTCCAAACTGTTTTATAAATACATAGGATGCAACTATCCTAACCCCTAATGAAACAATACCTGCTATTCCAGAAAAAAGCATATCTCCACTTCCTTCAAGATAACCCCTCACCGCCATTGCTAGGCCAAATACAATGTAACAGCTTGCAATTGTATAGAAGAAGGATTTACCTATCTCCACAGATTCTGGTGTTAGGCCAAAAATTGCAATCAGATTTCCACCAACAGCAAGGACTAATGCGGTAAGGCATAAAGATACAATGGACATCATAATCAAACCTACCTTTAATACTTTTCTGGCTCTTTCTTGATTTCCTGCTCCAATATTTTGTGCAACAACTGTAGCAATGCCTGAACCAAAGTTTACAATAGGTAGCAAAATCACAGAGTCTACCCGATAAGCAGTAGTGATTGCCGCCACTGTCTGCTCACCAAATCCATTCATGAATCGTTGAAGAACAAGGTTTCCTACAGAACTTGTACCAGATTGTATTGCTGGTGGAAGACCATATTTTCCTCCTTTTACTAGTACTTTTTTGTCAATTAACGTCTTGTGTAAATGAAATCTTAGAATCTCGTGCTTCTTTATGGTATACATTATAATAAATATTGTCATTGCAATTTGAGATATTACCGTTGCAAATGCCGCTCCTGTTGCACCAAATGGCAAGACAACAACAAACAAAATATCTAAAACAACATTTGCAACTGAGCTTACCATTACCGATAAGAAAGGCGCCTTACTGTCTCCAAGCCCCCTCAGTACAGCGGAATATATATTATAAACAGCCAAAAAAGGAATCCCTATAAACATAATTTGAATATAATCTCTAGCAGTTGTAAAAATATTTTTAGGTGTATCTAAAAATGTTAAAATGGGGCGTATAAATAATATTCCCACAACAGCAATAATCAAAAATAGGCCACCCAATAAAACCACAAATGTAGATAGCGTATTCCTTAAGGTTTCTTTTTTGCCCATGCCATACTGCTGAGCCGCTAAAACAGATATCCCAGACGTAAAGCCTGTAATTACTGTGATAAATAAATTATAGATTGAAGTAGTCGCCCCGATTCCAGCAAGAGCAAGCTCGCCTTCCACATTCCCAACAATAAAAGCATCAACCCAGTTGAACATCTGCTGAAGCAAACCACTTAATATCAAAGGAACTGTAAACAATACTAATGTTTTTACAATGCTTCCTTTCGTCATATCATTTTTCATAACTTTCTCCTAAAAAAGGCATCCAAAGCTACCATACAGCAAAATGCTATACCTTAGGGGTAACTTTTGAACGCCTCAATTATTACTTTATTTCATTACTCTAACCTGCATGTCGCATCATCGACACAAACAGAAAATGTGAAGAACGTGTACTTTGCATTCTTCGAGCCTTAGTAAATCTTCTCGTCTTACGCTCTAATCATCTCCAAAATTGCATCCTTACTTTGTACTCCAAGAGTGGTTTTAACGGTCTCTCCCCCTTTAATAAGTACCAAAGTAGGGATAGACATAACCTTGTATTGTTGTGCTAGTTCCTGCTCTTCATCTACATTCACTTTGCAAATTTTAACATCGGTTACTTCGTCTGCAATCTCTTCAATTACAGGGGAAAGCATTTTACATGGTCCACACCAATCTGCCCAAAAGTCAACTAGTACTGGTTTATCTGAATTTAATACTTCTGCAGTAAAATTATCTGCTGTTATTTTTATCGCTGCCATATGTTTTCTCTCCTTTTCATTTGTATTTTTAACTTTGTGTAACTATATTATACACTATATTAAAAATTATGTCTTTATTAAAAAACTATTTTTTTCCATTTTCCGGTTTTATATCTTATAAAAGACACTAAATAATTAGCACTCCATCCAATGGGTACGGCAATCCACACTGCTGAAATGCCTAAAATTGGTGCAAACAAATAGGAAAAACACACTCTAATTGAAAGATTTAACAGATTAGCCCAAGTAAATACTTTCATATCTCCTGCACCACGCAATACTCCATCTGTACACATTTTAAACCCTAAGATAGCATAGAAAAATCCCATAAATTTCAAACAACTTGTTCCTGTATACAACACTTCAGGAGAAACGTCTTTTCCTAGGAAACTTTGAATAATAGGTACATTGAAAAACTCTAACACTACCATAATAATAAATCCAAATGCAAGGATGATTCCATAACTAATGTGATATCCTTTCGTTGCTCTTTCCTTTTGTCCAGCACCTAAATTCTGTGCCACAAAGGTAGATACCGCATTGCCCATTGATGCCAATGGTACCACACAGATACTTTCAATTCGCATAGCTGCCGAGAATCCTGCAAGGGTTGCTTCTCCAAATCCATTTACTACGGACTGTACCAACATCATTCCAATGGATACAATTGATTGCTGTATAATAGATGGAATTGCTATCGTAAGCATTTTCCCAAAATATTGCAAATCGAAGTGTTTTGCTTTCTTTTCTTTTGGATAACCTTTTAATAATTTCACCAATACCATAAAGGATAATATTGCTGATAGTCCTTGTGCAATTAAGGTTGCAATGGCAACTCCAGCTACTCCCATTTGAAGTACACGGACCGTATATAAATCCAACACTATATTAAGAGCAGAAGAAAAAGCCAAGAAATACAAGGGTATTCTTGATTTTCCTAATGCATTAAAAATAGAGGAAATAATATTATACATAAACAGAAATGGTAAACCTATAAAATAAATCTTTAGATAGATGTCTGCTTGTTCCTGTACTACAGGAGGTGTATTTAATGCCCTTAATATAGTGGGGCTAAACATAAAACCAAATATTCCTAGTATTACGCTAAATACAAAAAAGGATATCATTGAGGTACTAATGGATAAGTGTAGGTTTTTATAATCTTTTGCTCCAAGATAACGGCTGGTTAATACAGAAGCTCCAATTCCACCACCTACTGCAATAGAAATAAATACAGTGCTTAGAGCATAAGAAGCACCAACTGCTGCCAATGCATTCTCGCCAACATAGCGACCCACCACCATAGAATCTACCATGTTATAAAACTGTTGGAATAGGTTACCTAATAAAATTGGTAGAGCAAATAGAAAAAGTGACTTTCCTATTGGCCCTTTGGTTAAATCTGCTCTACCCATGTGTGAACCAAACCAATCCAAGATTGGCATTCCTCTTGTATACAATTTCCATCTGATGTAGCCGTTAATTTGTTCGCCAAAGCTAAACCATGTCCACCTTTGGGATACATATGAAATTCAGTTGGTATATTGGCTTTTCTCATAGCGCTTACTAAAAGCAATGAATTTTCTACTGGTACTGATTGGTCTTCGAAGGTATGCCATATAAATGCCTTAGGAGTGTCTTCACTGACTTGCTTCTCTAAAGACAATTGTTCACCCAGTTCCTTTTCCTTTTCACCCAGCAAACATTCAAATGATCCACGATGAGCAAATTCTCCTGAAGTAATTACGGGATAGCAAAGTATCATTCCATTAGGGCGAAGTAGTTCATGCTCACCTTTTGAAAGTCCGATTCCTTCAGCCACAAAGTCTTGATTCCAAAACATTCCAAAGCTTGCTGCCAAATGTCCTCCTGCAGAACAGCCTTGAATAAGTATTTTATCGGTATCTACATGCCATTCCTCTGCTGACTTACGAATCAGTGCAACAGAAGTTGCCACTTCTAATAATGCAGTAGGGAATTTGGCTGGATCACAAGAATAGCGAAGAACTGCTGCGTGATACCCCATTGCTAAAAACTGCAAAGCTAAAGTTTCTGCTTCTCTATCTGAGGTTCTAGAGTAACCTCCTCCTGGACAGACAAGAACAAGAGGTCGCTTATCTATCTGCAAATCAGGAGAATATTCTTGAATATAAGTAATCAATTTGGTATCAGGTAGAGAACCCTCTACCTGAATTGGATACGTAATGTGTTTCATATTACCAACTCCTTCTAAGTGTAATTAATACGCTTTGCCCCAATATACCATCTTTTTAGCTGGTTTCCCGCAGCATACACAAGTATCTGCAATTTGCTCCTGTTTGAAAGGCATACAACGGCTACTTACGCTTAAGTTATCTTTAATGGACTCTTCACATGCCAATTCTCCGCACCACATAGCTTTTACAAAACCTGTCTTTTCTGCGAAAATCTGCTCAAATTCTTCTTTGTTTGTAGCAGTATAGGTATGATTATCTCTGTGACTTCTTGCACGTTCTAACATCTCAGTCTGCATAGTATTTAAGATTTCTTCAACTTTTATCTCAAGCTCATCTAGGGAAACCTCGATTTTTTCTCTAGTATCACGACGGCAAACCACACATTTTCCTGCCTCGATGTCCTTAGGTCCAATTTCAACACGAATAGAATATCCACGCATTTCTGCTTCAGAGAATTTCCATCCTGGAGATTTATCTGTGTCATCTACTTTTACACGGAAATTCTTTTTCAATCTGTCACGTAATTCATATGCCTTATCAAGAACGCCTTCCTTCTTCTGCTGAATAGGAATAATACATACTTGAGTTGGCGCTACTTTTGGTGGCATTACAAGGCCTTCATTATCACCATGAACCATAATTAAAGCACCAACAATACGAGTACTCATACCCCAAGAGGTTTGATGTACAAATTTTAAGGTATTGTCTTTATCTGTATATTGAATTTCAAATGCTTTTGCAAAGCCATCACCAAAGTTATGACTGGTACCTGACTGCAATGCTTTGCCGTCATGCATTAATGCTTCAATAGTATAAGTAGATTCTGCACCTGCAAATTTTTCTTTTTCAGTTTTCTGTCCCTTTATAACTGGAATCGCTAGAACTTCTTCACAAAAATCTGCATATACATTCAGCATTTGAATAGTACGTTCTTCTGCATCTTCACGTGTAGCATGAGCAGTATGCCCTTCTTGCCATAAGAATTCTCTAGAGCGAAGGAATGGTCTTGTTTCCTTTTCCCAACGAACTACAGAGCACCACTGGTTGTAAACTTTTGGTAAATCTCTATAAGATTCAATATCATTTTTATAAAAATCACAAAACAATGTTTCTGAGGTAGGTCTTACACAAAGTCTTTCCTGCAATGGATGCAATCCACCATGAGTTACCCATGCAACTTCAGGAGCAAAACCTTCTACATGGTCTTTCTCTTTTTGCAACAAGGACTCAGGAATAAACATAGGAAGATATACGTTCTCCACACCTGTATCTTTAAATCTTTCATCTAATTGTTTCTGAATCAATTCCCAAATAGCATAACCTG
>CAZKGP010000055.1:0-10776 GCA_964552225.1 uncultured Acetatifactor sp. | reverse complement strand
CTATGTATCCACTCCTGCAACCAACCTTTGACTCTCTTTGTGAGCAGATTTACGATACGCAATCCATGGAGAACATTACATACCAATCTGAAAGTAAATACACCTCTCTCGTTCTGCTAGAGGCCATCAAAAATTCCTTAGGGAAAGCTACTATTACTCAAACTGAATAAATTTCTTATACCAAAAAAGGCGTTAACATATTCTCATACAAAAGAAATGTTAGCCCCTTTTTTAGTTTCTATTTTAATTCCTCTAATTGCTGTAACCACAAAGCCGCACTGGCATCAGAAGGCATTCTTAAGTCCCCTCTTGGAGATACCGCCACACTTCCAATCTTTGGTCCATCTGGTAAGCAGGAGCGTTTAAACTGTTGTTGAAAGAATCTGCGATAAAAAACAGTAAGCCACTTTAATATCACCTCATCCTCATATTGTCCTGCAAATGCTTTTTGGGCAATACGATATATCTTTTGAGGCTGAAAACCATAGCGTAACATATAATATAAAAAGAAATCATGTAACTCATATGGACCTACAAAATCTTCTGTTTTTTGAGAAATCTTGCCATCTACAGGAGGTAACAGTTCTGGACTAACAGGAGTATCCAAAATATCTAACAGTACTTCCTGCAATTTATTATTGTTACAAGTATCTGCATAATATTGAACCAAATGCTTCACCAAGGTCTTAGGTACTCCAGAATTCACTCCATACATGGACATATGGTCACCGTTGTAAGTTGCCCACCCCAAAGCAAGCTCAGACATATCACCAGTACCAATCACCATTCCACCCGTTTTATTTGCAAGGTCCATCAATACCTGAGTGCGTTCTCTTGCTTGTGCATTTTCGTACGTTACATCATGACAATTCACATCCTGTCCAATATCTCTATAATGGACAAGCACTGCTTCCTTAATATCCACCTCTTGCAATGTGGCACCTAATTCTTGGGTTAATTTGCATGCATTATTATAAGTGCGGTCTGTAGTTCCAAAGCAAGGCATAGTGACTGCTATAATTCCACTTCTATCCAGCCCTAATAAATCAAAAGTTTTCACCGTTACTAACAATGCTAAGGTAGAATCCAAACCTCCTGAAATGCCTAGTACCGCCACTTTACAGCCTGTATGTTCATATCTTTTCTTGAGTCCATAAGATTGAATCAATAAAATTTCTTCACACCTTTTTTTCCTAGAACTTTCTTCAGCTGGAACAAAAGGCGCATTCGCAAAAGTACGTTCAATCTGTGTATCTTCTACAGTCATCTTAAAAGGAACTACCACATAAGATAGAGCATCTTCTTTTCCAAACGTTCCCATACGGTAACGTTCTGCACGAATTCGTTGAATGTCTAAATCCGCATAAATAGTTTCCCCTTGAAAACGTTCTGCTTCGGCTAATATACTTCCATTTTCTCCAATCAAATTGTGACCACCAAACACCAAGTCCTGAGTGGATTCTCCTTCTCCTGCGCTTGCATATATATATCCGCATACCAATCTAGCACTTGCCGACTGAACCAACATTTTTCTATATTCATCCTTACCAACAGTCTCGTTTGAGGCTGACAAATTGGCTATAATGGTAGCCCCCATAATGGCATGATTGGTACTTGGGGGATTGGCTATCCATAAATCCTCGCAGACTTCACATCCAATCACTAATCCATTTACATTCATACATTCAAACAATAGATTCACGCCAAATGGAACTTCTTCTCCTTCCAAGTAAATGGAGGTTACTTCTTTATTCCCTTGCACAAAATGACGTTCCTCGTAAAATTCACCATAATTAGGGATGCTGGACTTGGGTACTATCCCTAATACACTTCCATTTTGAAGTACTGCTGCCACATTATAGAGATTACCTTCTCTTTCTATAGGCATTCCAATTATAACAATTGCATCCTTACCTTCCGTTGCTGTTGCTATATGAAATAATTCTTCTTTGGCCTTTTCTAATAATATCTGCTGCAAAAACAAGTCACCACAAGTATATCCAGTAAGACATAGCTCTGGAAAAACAATAATTTTGGCTCCTTTTTCATATACTCGCTCCAAATGTTCACATATAACCTGTGCATTATATTGGGGGTCGGCTACCTTTATCTTCGGTGTAACTGCCGCTACTTTTATAAAACCATGTTTCATTTCATTCACCCCTTTTAGATTATTATTTTAAAGCTTTTCCTACTAATGTCTTGATTTCATCTACGCTGTAATTATAGTTTTTATTGCAGAAATGACAATTTATATCTATATCCTCACCATCTGCTATAATCTCATTTAATTCTTTTTTACCTATACTAATTAAGGCCTTTTCTACTCGCTTTTTATCACAATTGCAATAAAATTGCACCGGTGTTTTGTCCATAACTTCAAGGTCAAGACCTTCCAAAATAACTTCCAACAATTGTTCTGGTGTTTTGCCTTCCTCTAGCATGCTTGTAACAGATGTGACTTTGGACAAATTTTCTTCTAATTTATCAATTACACTGTCCTCTGCAAAAGGCATCAATTGAACTATAAATCCTCCTGCTCTTCTTACCGTGTTATCTTTATTCATTAAAACACCCAAGCCTACAGAAGATGGCGTTTGCTCTGAAGTAGCAAAATAAAACGTTAAATCCTCTGCAATTTCACTTGTCTGTAAAACAGTTTGTCCTACATATGGTTCTTTTAGACCAAGGTCCTTTATTACATTAAGGAAACCTATGCCAACAGCACCCGCTACGTCTAGTTTTCCTTTACTATTGGCTGGAATAATTACATCTGGTACATTTGCATATCCCTTTACATTTCCAACCGCATCGGCTGTCACAGTCATGCCCTGCATTGGGCCTCCAGCTTTTACTTGTAATGTTAAAATATCCTGCTCGTTTTTCAACATACTACCCATCATTGCACCAGCTGACAGCAATCGTCCTAGTGCCGCCGTAACAACAGGACTTGTATTATGTGCCATTCTTCCTGTTTCTACCATATCTCTAGTAGTACACGCAAATGCACGTATTTGGGCATTTGCGGCTGTTGCTCTTATCATATAATCTGACATGTTATACCAATCCTTTTGCTTTTTTAATTATATTTGTTGCTTTTGACATTCTTTAGCCACTATATAAACACGCTGGCTTTCTGCCGTTACGCCTTGTTGGGTATCTGCATCTAACGTAACAACTAACTCCATACCTGCTTGTTCGAGTAGTGTTGTCATTTGGCTTACAGTATAACCGCGCTGAAAGTGTGTTTCTGTAAACTTACGAAATATATCCTCTTTTTCCTGTACAAATATAGTGACTTCATACTCGTTAATTTCTTCATCCTCATGGTAATAATTTTCCCATATAAAACTACAATCATCACGGTTTTCAGCAATTGTAGTATCACCAATTACTTCTTGATATTTATACAAGGTATTAAAATCAAAAATAAACAAACCACCTGGATACAGATAATTATTAACTAATCGAAAGGTATCCAGTAATTCCTCTTCTTCCAAAATATAATTCAGAGAATCGCAAACACTGACCACAGTTCCAACAGTGCTATATAATTCAAGTTCTCGCATATCTTGTGAAAGGTATAGGATTTCATCCCCTGTTTCATTGCGCTTTTCCATTGCTATGTTTAGCATGGCTTCTGAATTATCTACTCCAATCATATCATAACCTTTTTGATACAGAAGATGTGTTAACGTTCCTGTGCCACAGCCCAAATCTACCACAAGATTTCTTTCAGCCTCCAAGCTATCTTGAGAATCTCTATTTGGTTTGGATACTCCATATTGTTCTATCAAATGCACTAATGTTTCACACCATTGTTCATAAGGCGTTTCATCCATCAGCTCGTCATAGACATATGCAAAATCCTCATATGCATTTTTATTCACACTTATTTCCTCGCTAAATACTCTTTCAAAAATCGAATAACTTGATCCATTTCTTCATCCGTTCCAATGGAAATACGCAGTGAATTATCAATTTCTGGTATGCTCCAATGTCTTACATAAATATCTGCCTCTCTAAGAGCTTGATAAATCTCTTTTGCCGGAATTCTATCATGAGATGCAAATACAAAATTTGCCATAGAATCAGGAAACGTAAATCCCAATTCTTTTAATTCTTTTTTGACACGTTCTCGTGTTTTAATTATCTTTTGTGTAGTCTCTTTAAAATATGCATCATCTTTAATAGCCTCTACACCTAACGTCTGAGAGGTAAGGTTCATAGTATATGAATTAATTGAAAACTTTACATCATTTAAGTATTTGATTAATTTCTCACTTCCGATTGCAAAGCCAATACGTAACCCTGCCATGGCTCTGGACTTAGAAAAGGTTTGTACCACTAAAAGATTATCATACTTAGGAAGTAAGGATAATGCGCTGGCACCACCAAAATCTATATATGCTTCATCTACAATGACTACCACATTCGGATTGGCTTGAATTATTGCCTCTACAGTATCTAACGACTCCAACAAACCTGTTGGTGCGTTGGGATTGGGAAAAATAATACCACCATTTGGCTGCTTATAATCCTCTACATCAATGTGCCAATCAGACTGAAGGGTACATGTCTTATAAGGGATTCGATACAAATCCGCCCATACATCATAAAAAGAATAAGTTATATTAGGAAATAGGATTGGCTTATCTGAATTGAAAAATGCTAAAAAAGCCATTGCCAAAACATCATCTGAGCCAACTCCTACAAATACTTGCGATTCTTTTACACCGTAATACTCGGCTAATCCGTTAACCAGTGGTGTATTATTAGAGTCCGGATACAAGCGTAACTTATCATAATCTAAGTTTTGTGCCACTGCTTGCACTCCTGGTGCTGGTGGATATGGGCATTCATTTGTATTTAATTTTATTACATTTAATCTTTTAGGTTGTTCACCTGCAACATATGGTACAACCTTTCGTACATTATTTTCCCAACTCATATTTATTCCTATCTGCATGTTGCCACACGCATTTTAATCAATCGTTGAATATGCATTTTTATTCAAACCTATTTTAGCACGAACATGATTCTTCGTCTATACAAGTTCTTTCTCAAACTGTAGCGCTTGTTCTTCCATTCCAACGACACGATAGCATCGAACCAATCCACTAAAAGCACCATTTTTATTACTATGAAGGGTTAATGCAGGCTGTGTCTCATAAGCTGCATTGTAATACCAAATAATGGCTTCCTCGTAATCCTGTATCCCTTCATAAAACGCTCCAAACTCACAACAGATTTCCGAACATCCCTCTGAGGCAATTACTTTATTTGCAAATTTAAAAAATTTAACTATATCCCCCTGCATACGCGCTGCTTTTGCGACAACGCATGAAGCTTCTACTATTTCATCAGGTGTACGCTCTATATCCGTAGTAGAAAGTTCAAAAAAAGAAGATGCCTTTTGGAAATCCTCTTTTGTTCCAGCTACGAACAGCTCTCTAGCATACATATTATGTAATCGCGTGGATAAGCGTTTTCCCGCTTGGGTCTGTCTGTAAAAATTACTAAAATCCCGGCCTGCATGATTAGAAGTTGGCATATGGGTAATCACAATATCACTATCATATACCATAGGTTCTAAACGAATGGTTTCATGGATAGCCTCTTCCCACCAAAATGTACGCAATCTTTTAAATAACTTAGGGCGATATTCTTCATCAAAATTATATACTGTCCCAAATTGCAATTGGTTACCATACTTCATTTGAACAATTTCAATCTCTGGAAGTAACGTTTCCTTCATTATTGTGTAGCGTTCCCGATTTTCCTCATTCAAAACTTCATCTGCATCTGCAGAATAAATATACTCCATTGTTGCTTTGGAAAATGCAAAGTTTCTCGCAGCACTAAAATCATCTATCCACTGAAAATCATAGATTTTATCTGTATATTTACTAGCAATCTTCTTGGTTGTATCTGTAGAGCCAGTGTCTACAATAATAATTTCATCTACTAAATCAGCAACACTATCGAGACATCTTGCTAAAATCGCTTCTTCATTTTTAACAATCATACACAAGCTAATCGTAATCATATTAATCTCCATTTTCTTAGCGCTTTCTTATAGTATAATAAAAAGCGTCGCAAGGTAGCGACGCTCTCTACGAAGTCCCAACCTAACTTTCTTGGGCCTATAACACTTTAGACAAAAATTCTTGTAATCTAGGACTTTTAGGACTCGCAAAAAATTGATCTGGTACATTCTCTTCCACAATCTTTCCATCATCCATAAATACTACTTTTGTTCCTACTTCTCTGGCAAATCCCATTTCGTGAGTAACAACTACCATTGTCATACCACTATCAGCCAGCTCTCTCATAACCTCTAATACCTCTCCTACCATTTCTGGATCTAGTGCAGAGGTGGGTTCATCAAACAACATAACTTTAGGATTCATTGCTAATGAGCGAATAATTGCAATACGTTGCTTCTGTCCTCCACTCAATGAGCCAGGATATGAATCTGCCTTTTCTGTTAAACCAACGCGAAGCATTAACTGCCACGCTCTTTCTTTTGCTTCTTCTACACTCATCATTTTAAGCTTTATAGGTGCCAATGTAATATTATCCATAATGGTAAGATTATTGAATAAATTAAAATGTTGAAATACCATTCCCATAGATTGTCTTATTTTATTTATGTCCGTATTCTTATCTGTAATTAACTGATTATCAAACCAAACTTCACCTCTTGAAGGTCTTTCCAATAAATTTAAGCATCTTAAAAAGGTACTTTTACCAGAACCAGATGGACCAACAATGACTATTTTTTCACCAGCATTTATTTTATAGTTTACACCCTGTAGTACATGGTTATCATCAAATTTTTTATGCAAATCTCTAACGAGTATCACCTTTTCGCATCCTCCTCTCTAAAGCACTTAACAATAATGTTAAGATTTTAATAATTGTAAAGTAAATAATAGCGGCACCAATCAATGGTGTAAACGCTTCATATGTTCGAGAGGATACCTGATTCGCAATGCGGGTTAAGTCACTCAAGCTTACATAACCTACAATAGCAGTTTCCTTAATCAGCACTATAAATTCATTACCTAAAGGAGGCAATACATTTTTGAAGGCTTGAGGAATTACAATATATATCATTGATTGGATTTTATTTAAGCCCAAAGAACGACCTGCTTCCATCTGCCCCTTATCCACTGCCAATATGCCAGCACGTACAATCTCTGCGACATAGGCACCAGAATTAATACCAAATGTAAGGCTGGCAACTAAAACTCCATTCTTACAGCTCCTCATAACAACAAACCACATAATTAACAACTGTAACACCGATGGTGTACCACGAATTACATCAATATAAATATTAGCAATTCTCGTTAAAACACCAGGTTTCCCATTTGCTTTTGTTGATAATTTCATAAAGGCTATTAATGTACCAAGCAATACACCAATGATAGCAGCAAATAATGCCACCTCCATCGTTACACCAAGGCCCTTAAAATATAATTTCCATCTATCTCCTGTGATAAAGGCTGCTTCTATTTTTTGTCCAACATTAATAAATGCATCTTCTATATTTTGTCCAACAGAATTTAACCATTGCATTTTTATTCAACCGTTTCCCTTTCCAGTACATCAATTTGCTGATATCTATCATACCAAAAAGAGGATAATGACACAACCATTATCCTCTAAAAAATGTTTATTTATACGTAACTTTTATACTTTTATTGGAAATATTCTTCAACAATAGCATCAAAAGTACCGTCTTCTTTGATTTCTGCAAGAGCTTTGTTTATTTCACTTACAAGTTCACTATCTTTTGGCATTACTATTCCATAATATTCTTTTTCTTCAAAACCAAAATCAACTCCGTCAATTGCCACTACTTGATCAGGGAATTTGCTCTGGAATACAAGTGCAGGATCTTTATCAATTATAACAGCTTCTACTCTTCCATTAATCAAATCGTTTACTGCATCTACACCTTTGTTATACAGTTGAGGAGTAGCACCAGAGATTTCTTCAATTAAGTAAGCGCCAGTAGTACCTAATTGTGCACCAATTGCTTTATTTTCTAAATCAATCTGTGATGTATTTCCGTCATTTGCTGCTGTAGCAAGTTCAGAATCTTTCATTACAATTACATATTGTGCTGCTTCATAATATGGATCTGAGAATTCAACATTTTGGTTTCTCTCTTCAAGAATAGTCATTCCTGCAATTGCAACATCTATTTTGCTACCAATTGCTGATATCAAAGAGTCAAATTCCATATTCTGAACTTCTACTTCCATATCCATTTTAGCAGCAATTGCTTTAATCAGTGCAATATCAAAACCATCTATTTCACCATCATCGCCAACATATTCAAAAGGTGGAAATTCTGCATTCGTTCCCACTATTAACACTTTTCCATTTTCTGTTTCACTTGAATTTTCATCAACAACACTAGTAGTACCATCCACATTCTTTGTTGTATCATTACCACATCCAGTAAAAGTCATTACACATAATACTGTTGCTAATAACATTGCAAGCATTTTTTTCATAATTATTTTCCTCCTAAAAAGTTCATTCATTTATTTACAATTCGACTTAATATATCACTTTTAAAAAACAAATGCAACAATCTTATGTATAAAATAATATATCTTGACATATTTTATAGTAAAAACCATATGGTAAAAGTAATATAAGGGAAAAATGCCACTGGTTCTTTTAAGTTTCCCTTTATATTGATATTGCGTCTGGCTCCTTGTACTATACCTAGCAGACAAAAAGCCAATGCCATATGAAAAAGATACACTAATGTAGATGGATTACGTATACAAATAAAAATAGCGCAAACACAAAATCCCATACAATCTGCCAGCCCATAAAGCCTTCCAAAAACTATAAACTGTATAGCTATAAATAGAATTAAGCCTTGCCAATTGCTCAAACTTATCCCTTGTTTAATTAGCAATACTATACCTGAAAAAGCACCAATTATATGGAGAAAATCGTAAACCTCATATGTTTGAATATCTGTTATTGTGGCAACAAGCAAATACGATGCCAATACACCATATGAAAAAACAGATAAATCTGATAAACCCATTCCTACAGTTATCCAAATACTGATACCCAAACTATAAAACAGAATAATTAGCTTAATAACCTTAGAAATATATAACTTATTATTATCGTATTTCATAATAATTTTTAGCAATGTCCATGTTATTAGCCAAATTTCAAAACATACTAAAAAAATATTGATTAAAATTCTCCTTTCACAATACGTATCTTATCTTAATCGAGTACGTATATCATTTAATACATTTTCATCTTCTCCAAGTGTAGTTAATGATACATCACACTCTCTTACCTCTTGATTTTTATATGCCTTTATTTTAACTTGAAATGTTCCTTCGGGAGAATATAACGGAATCATAAATTTATATACCTCCTCCTTGTGATGAGACGGAATAGGATATTCAATAACTTGATTTAATTTATCGTTTAACATTACAAGCTCCTCTGGGAAGATAATTTCTACTTTATCCACATACCCTCTAGTGGTAATGTAAAGATTTCCACTTTCACCACCTCTAAAAACCGGTGCATGGGGCTCTAAAATCCGCTCTACATAAGCCTTTACTGATAAATTTCTACTTCCACGATATTCAACTGTTTCATTGCCAACCCTATCAACTGCATGAAACTCCATAGCAAAATCACCACTAAACAATGTGTCTTCTTCAGATATGTCAATAGATAACAAACCTTCCTCACTTGCTGTAAAAGTACGACTTCCCCTATTATCATGATTTGTGACAATAATATAGAACTCTCTAAGCCCACTATCAGCGTCTTTAGCAGACCAGGTAGCATGATTCCAATCCTCAAACACCTCCGTCCCGCTTATTACAGGTGGAACACTATCGCCAATTAAGTTAATACTATTTGAGAAGTCTTTCTCATAATTAGAATATATTATCTCTGATTGCCAATCAGCCCCAGCTCTTGGAGTCACTTTTACTGTTTTTCCATGCAAACTAGAAGGCATAGTAAAACGGTTTAATATCTCTAACTTTTTGCAATAATCACTTCGTTTCATAGTTAGATAATTATCATCTAAAAGTAGCGGTGAATTAGACCACGTTTTATGAATATCAGAATGAGGAATTCTAATTGATGTATTTTCTATAATGGAAGAATTAGGAACTTGTAAACAATATTGAATATTTGAGAAATTATTAGAATCTTTTATAGAAGTGTCAAATATAAGATGATTTACTTGATATGATTTTGATGCATTATTTTTAATATACCCATTGAAATTAAGTGAAAATGGAGTTTTACCATCAGCTCTCACATAATAAGTATCCGCGAGATTGCTTAAGTATATAGAATCCTTTTGGGATGATATCTGAATTTTATCCGTGTAAACATTCCATGCGACTTCTGAATCATCTAACGCTACAGAAACATGAGTGGTTGGGCTTATATTTCCTGCCACATCTACTGCAGATATATGTAAATACTGCACATAATCCTTAACTGGCACTGCAGCAAAAGTATCGGAAGTAAAAATGCCATTAGTAGCTCCAACCATTGTACTTTCACTAGTATTAATCAAGTAATAATACCCTTTGATTCCAGATATGATTTCATTTCTTGTAATATTGGAAGTACTGACTTTGTTATTTGTCTGATTTTGATAGGACTCTGCTTTGTGATAATATACAGATCCATTATCTCTACTTTTATTCCATATCACCTTTACTTGATTATTTCCTAAATCTGTTT
>CAZKGP010000054.1:0-10787 GCA_964552225.1 uncultured Acetatifactor sp. | reverse complement strand
AAGCAGTCATAACCATTCCAATGAGCCCCGTTAAAAAACGTCGGTACTTGATTTCGCCAAGTCGCAGACGTAGGTGAAATCTTAGTACCGCTACGTTTTTTGTCGAGCGAGAGCGTGGGCGAGTGGAACGGTTATGACTGCTTTGTAACCTTCTATTATGGCATAACTATGCTAGTTTTTTTCATGGAAAAGGACCCTACTTGGGTTGTAAATCCCGCCATGAAATGCTAGAATGGAACCAAGAAAATCATGTATATAAGAAATATATGATATACAAATTTCGGAGATTACAGGAATATCAATGGACCAGATTAAGACATTGTAGGAGACTTACTATATATGAAAATAATTCATTGCGCCGACTTACATTTAGACTCCAAAATGGAAAGTAATTTGTCAAAGGATAAAGCGGTAGAACGTCGAGAAGAGCTACTGGCTACCTTTGTTAATATGGTTAATTACGCGACAAATCATGACGTATCTGTCATAATTATAGCGGGAGATATGTTTGACACAGCACAAAACACGCAAAAACGTATTAAGAATCGAGTGTTAGATTTAATTACATATACTCCTGAAATAGATTTTTTATATTTGCGTGGTAATCATGACAAGGTAGATTTTTTTGATGCCTTAGAGGACAAGCCTGCAAATTTAAAATTATTTCAAGATAGCTGGACATCATATACTTACGGAAATGTTGTGATTACAGGATGTGAACTTAATCGTACTAACCATAACAATATTTACAGTGAACTGGTGCTTACCAAGGAAGCGGTAAATATTGTTGTTTTGCATGGTCAAGAATCTAAATATGATTCTAAATCAGATGCAGAGCTCATTTCGTTATCTTCCCTACAGAATCGGTACATAGATTATTTGGCTCTAGGACATATCCATACATATAAATATGCCAAGTTAGATAACCGTGGTTCTTATTGTTACAGTGGTTGCTTAGAAGGTCGTGGTTTTGACGAATGTGGGGAAAAAGGATTTGTTCTTTTAGACATTCAAGGTGATAAGATAAACCATTCATTTTACCCTATTGCAAAACGTACACTACATGAGATTCCAGTACGTTTATCTGGATTTATTACGGAAACAGAGCTTAAGACTGAAATAGAAGAAAGCATCGCTCATATTCCTCAAGAAGATTTGGTTAAAATTATTTTAGAGGGTGACATTCATGAAAATACAGATATTGATGTGAAATATCTACTCAATGGATTGGATTCTCGTTTTTATTTTATAAAGATATATGACAATACCAAATTGCAGATTTTATTTGAGGACTATATTCACGATATTTCTTTGAAAGGTGAATTTTTACGATTAGTAGAGGAACAAAACATAGAAGAAGATATCAAAAAAGAGATTATGATGTTAGGTCTAAAAGTTTTGGCAGGAAGGGAAATTGACATATGATAATTAAAGAATGTTATATTGAAAATTTTGGAACCTTTCACCAAGAAACTTTTACCTTTCATTCCGGATTAAATGTAATAAAAGAGGATAATGGATGGGGAAAAACCACCTTAGCAGCTTTTATTAAGGCGATGTTTTATGGGTTGGAATATAAGTTACGTTCCAAGGACTTGTATGACCGCACCCAATATATGCCTTGGCAGGGGGGGCTTTATGGAGGAAACCTAGTGTTTTCCATACAAGGCAAGGAGTACAAAATAGTTCGCTATTTTGGTAAAAAAAAGGTAGATGACGAATTTGAATTATTCAATTTATCTACTAATCTCTTTTCATATGATTATTCTGAGCAAATAGGAGATGAGATTTTTGGCATTAATTGTGATTCCTTTGAGCGAAGTATTTTTATTACGCTAGATGGAAAAGTGCCCGCTATGCAGGATAGTATTCATGCTAAAATAGGGAATTTAATTGATAATACCGATGATGTTAATAATTTTGAACAAGCATATTATACCTTGGATACACTTGCTACCTCGATTAAGGCAAAACGAGGTGCGGGAGGTAAATTAAACGAGATAAATGATACATTAAATGAATTAAAAGATAAGATAAAGGACTGTGAAAATGCCAATAAGGAAATGCAACTTATCCAAAATGAAATTGTAAAACGTAAAGGTGAAAAAAGGGAATTAGAAAAGAAACATGCGGATTTACAAGAAGAAATTAAAACAATAAGTACCCATAGCAAAAAAAGAGAGTATGATCAATTGCTGAAACGGAGAGAGGATAAGCAGGTCTATTCCAATCAGTTATTAGAAGTTTTTGCAGGAGAACTTCCTTCAAGTGAGGTCATTCAGGAGAATACAGAGGTCGCTATTACTCTCTCTTCGTTAGAACAACAACAGATAAGCAATCCTGTTACAGAGTTGCAAAGAGCAGAGTTTGCAGAATTGATAGAGTTTTTCGATTCCATGCCACCAACAGACGGTCAACTAGAGGAATGCAGTGAACGTATTTTATTATACGGACAGCAGGTTCAAGAGCTAGAAAAGCATGAGTTGTCATTAGCAGAGTTGGAAGAATATGAATCACTAACAAATCAATACGAATATTATAGACCAACCAACCAAGAACTAGATACTTACATTGACAATTATAATGAAGTAAGTATGCTTAGAGAAGAAATCAGCAACGCCAAAACTGAGTTGGCTGAACATAGAGGAGTACAACTGGAAAGACCTAAAAGGAGTGTATGGAAGCCAAGCCTTATTATAATAGGTACATTGCTCTTGTTGTTGGGAGGGGCGATTAATCGATTAACTATTGCTACCATATTGGGGATTATTCTTTTTATAATTGGAATAGTATTGTTACTGATAGGATTATTATATCGTAACCCAGCCGACAAAAAGAAAGCAGGGGAAGCAAACAATAGAATCCATAATTTGCAGGTAGATATAGAAGAGAAAATGAAGAGACGTGTTGATTTGGAAACTGAATATGTGAACTTTTTGGAAAGGCTATACCCTTCCATAGAGATAACTAATATTCCAAAGGTACTTAGTGATATTAAAATGGATATTAATCAATTAGATATACTATCTCAAAAACAGCAAGCATACCAACAGATGCAAATTAATTATCAAGAGATTATGGAGCAAAATTATCAAGATATTGAGGCTTTTTTAGAGCCCTTTCGTAGAAAAACAGAAGGACAAACAGAGTATAGTAATGATAAGCTTTTAACACTAATTCGTGAAAAGAAAATAACATATAGTACGCTTAAGAAGACAATAGATGATAATCAGGAAATACAATATAAGAAGGAAAATTGTATCAAGCAGTTAGAAGAATTTCTAGGGGACTTTAACATCTCTAAGGATCTTGCCTATTCCAAACAAATGGAACTTATTCGGGATACTTATAGGGATTATCAAAGTGTACAGAAGGAATTGGTTTCCATTCAGCGACTTCTAGTGGAATTTGAACAGCAAAATGATATTTCTGCGTTCTCGGTTCTTTCAGAATCCACCAAAACCATGGAAGAGATACAAGAAAAACTAGAGAATAATAGTGAGCAAATGGAACATGTGATTGCCTCTATTACAGCGTATACTGACACATTAAATAGACTAAGCTTAGTCGCTGATAAAAGGACGGAATACGAAAGTGAGCAGGAGCGTCTGATGGAAGACAAAAATACTTTGACGCACAAATATATGCTACTTACTAAAACGGGGGAACTTTTGCAGACAGCAAAGGATAATCTTTCTACTGGATATATGAGTGATATGCTGAAAGCATTCCATAAATATTTAGGGATGCTAGATAACAGTGAACGCAAAATTCTACTTTCGGCAGACTTAGAAACTAGGATGGAAGGCCATGGTAAGGAGTGGAAAAGCAATTACTATAGTAGTGGCTATAAAGACTTAGTAACCATATGTGTTCGCATGGCATTGGTAGATGTAATGTATAAAGAAGAAACACCTTTTTTGATTTTGGACGATCCTTTTGTAAATTTGGATGATAGTAAAATAGAACAAGCAATGACTTTCCTACAGGAAATATCCAAGGACACTCAAGTGATTTATTTTGTTTGTCACCAATCTAGAGCAAGTATAGAATAAGAATAGACATGTAAGTAAGGTTAAAGAATTCTTAAGAATGTATATCCTTTTTATTAAATTCTGTTTGATATAATGATACTAGGGTTCAAAGATTATGTTACAGAAGATGAGGATGGGAAATGGCACAAGGGCATGAGCATAGAGGACAACGTAATGAAAGGCGCAATCCATATTTGGCAGATGGTCAAGTTCAGCAGATAGATATTAGCCGAAAAAGTAGTGCATCTACACCATATAGAGGGCAGACAACACGAGGACAAACAGCAAGAGGACAAGTAGCAAGAACGCAGTCAACAAGACCACAAGCAACAAGACCACAAGCGGATAGACGCCAAGTAAATAGGACACAACCTGCTCGTACTCCAATGAATCGGCAAAATCAAAGTCAAGCAGCAAGACGTAAAAGGGAGATGCAACAACGTAGGGAGGCTGCACAGAGGAGAACACTACTATTATTTATTGCAGGAATTGTAGTTATTATTATTTTATTATTTTTGGTGAAACAGTTAGACAAGGTGCAAACTACTGGAAATGAAAATAATGTAAATCAAGATTCACTAATGGAAACGGGTATCATAGACAGCCTTTTACAAACAAAGGTGCAAGGTATCAGTAAGGCTAAATTTGATAAACATCCTAAATGGGAAGAAAATTTCTTAACATTAAGCGAAAATTCAAGACCGGGAGAGGCTATTGAGACAGTGAAGAATATTTTTGTTCATTATACAGCCAATCCGGGAACTAGTGCTAGACAAAATCGTAGTTATTTTGAAAATTTAAAAGATACCGAAGAACGAAGCGCAAGTGCCCACTTTATTATTGGATATGATGGAGAGATTATACAATGTGTGCCACTAGATGAAATTGCATACGCAGTGCAGACTAGAAACTATGATTCCATTTCAGTAGAGTGTTGTTATAAGGCTCAAGATGGTTCTTTTACTCAGGAAACATATGATACTTTGATTGAATTATTAAGCTGGCTTATTGATATTTATGAACTAGATTCAGAAGATATTTTAAGACACTATGATTGCGGAGGTAAAAAATGTCCTTTATATTATACCGAGAACGAAGATGCATGGAGAATATTAAAGAAGGATGTGAAAGAGTATTCTAAGTAAAATTTTATTGAATAGTTTGCCTTTCTTACTGAGATTTGCTACAATGTGTAATGTTCAAAAAATAACTCATTAGTAGGAGAGCGCTAATTATGAATATATTATCACCATCTATACTTGCGGCAGATTTTTGGCAGTTGGGAGAGCAGATTCAAAAGATACAAGAGGGCGGAGCACAGTACTTACATATAGACGTAATGGACGGAATGTTTGTGCCTTCTATTTCTTTTGGAATTCCAGTTATCGCATCTTTGCGAAGCAGGACTGCTCTCTTTTTTGATGTTCACTTAATGATAGAGGAACCAGAAAGATATGCGGAAGAATTCATAAAAAGCGGAGCAGATATGATTACTTTTCATATAGAAGCTACCTCTCATATATCAGATACCATTGCCTATATAAAAGGACGAGGCAAAAAAGTAGGTCTGTCCATTCGACCAAATACACCAGCAAAAGTTGTTGAACCTTATTTAGACCAAATAGATATGGTTTTGGTTATGACTGTTGAACCAGGCTTCGGTGGTCAAAAAATGCTTCCGGAATGTCTACAAAAGATTACGGAAATTCGTAATATTATTACCCAAAGAAATCTTTGCGTGGATATCGAAGTGGACGGGGGAATAACAATAGATAATGTGGGAGAACTTATTGCAGCAGGTGCCAATGTAATAGTAGCTGGGTCTGCAGTGTTTAAGGATGATATCATTGAAAATGTACAGAAATTTATAAAGAAAATGAATGAATAAGAATTGGAAGGGCGAGTAGCATAAATATGGAATTACAAATTTTACATGCCATACAAGGAATGCATACAGATTGGCTAGATACCATTATGATTGCTTTGTCCACTATAGGAAATGTGGGAATTGTTTGGATTGTTTTAAGTGTTATTTTAGCAATCATTCCCAAAACAAGGAGATGTGGATTAACCATGATGTGCTCCATGGCTCTATCTTTTGTAGTAGGAAATCTTCTATTAAAAAATATCATTGCACGAGCAAGACCTTGTTCGGTAGATACTAGTGTTTCTTTGCTGATTCCTTTTCCGTCAGAATATTCTTTTCCATCGGGACATACTTTAAATGGATTTACAGCGGCAGTTACATTGTTTTTATTTTATAAGAAACCAGGAATAATCGCTATTATTATAGCAAGTTTAATTGCATTTTCCAGAATGTATTTATTCGTTCATTATCCAACGGATATTTTAGGTGGTATTGTAATAGGTATAATAGATGCTTGTGTGGTAGTATTTTTTACAAGATATTCCATTAAGAAGCCAATATAATTTGAATAGTGTATGTTATATTTATGATGAGAGGCACTTACACGCTTCTCATCATTTTTTATTCAATAGGAATAATTTATAAAAGGAGATTACATCAATGAATCAAAAAAGGTTATTTAATAATGAGTGGAAATTTGCTAAGACGGGATTGGATATTAAGTTTGAAAATCGGGATCAATGGGAAGTTGATTTAGTTGAAGTGGATTTACCACACGATTGGTTGATTTATAATACAGAGGATTTGTATGAAAATAGTATAGGGTGGTATTGCAAAAAGTGGGAATACAGTAAAGACGGTAACAGCAGATGCATTCTTCGTTTTGATGGCGTTTATATGGATTCTACAATTTATGTGAATCAACAGGAAATAGGACAATGGAAGTATGGGTATTCAACCTTTGAATGGGATATTACAGATGTTTTGGTAGAGGGTATTAATGAGGTAGTAGTTAAGGTTGTACACCAGTCACCTAATAGCCGCTGGTATAGTGGAGCAGGTATTTATAGAAATGTATGGATGATACAAGTTCCAGAGAATCATATTGCTTCTGACGGCATTTACATATCTACAAAAGAAACCACAGAAGGATATGATTTGACCGTTGAAACAGAACTTGCTTGGAATAATAAAGGGAAGGAAGCTTCCTATGAAATTCAATACAGTCTGTTAGATGGAGAAAATATAATATTTTCATCTATTTCTTCAGTGACTGTTGAGGCAAATAATACACAAACCTTTAGTATCAAGAATCCAGAACGCTGGGATATTCATAATCCAAAGCTTTATGAGTTGAAGGTGGAGCTTTTATTGGAAAAAACAACGATTCATCAGGAAACAATAAAAGTAGGATTCCGAACCATTTCTTTTTTACCAGAAAAGGGTTTTTTACTAAATGGACGCAAAGTAAGATTAAATGGTGTTTGTGAACATCATGATTTTGGGGCTTTGGGAGCAACTTTTTCAAAAGTAGCTATGAAAAGAAAATTTGATATTTTACGCAATATGGGAGTAAATGCTCTTAGAACTTCTCATAATATGCCAGCTGTAGAGGTAATGGAAATGGCAGATGAGATGGGATTTATAGTAGTATCAGAAGCCTTCGATATGTGGGAAACATTAAAAACAGAGTTTGATTATGCAAGGTTTTTCATAGATTGGGCAGAGAAGGATGTTCGTAGCTGGATACGTCGTGATAGAAACCATCCTTGCGTTATTATGTGGAGTATAGGAAATGAAATTTATGATACACACGTAAGTGAGCATGGGCAAGAGATTACAAAAAGATTAATGAGCTATGTTAGGGAGCATGACCCAAGGGAAAATGCTCCAATTACCATCGGTTCAAACTTTATGCCATGGGAAAATGCACAGAAGTGTGCTGATATTGTAAAAATGGCAGGCTATAATTATGCAGAAAAATATTATGAAGAACATCATGACAAATATCCAGATTGGGTGATCTATGGTAGTGAGACCTCTTCTGTAGTACAAAGTCGTGGTATTTATCATTTCCCTTGGGAAAGAGCTATTTTAATAGAGGAAGACGAACAATGTTCTTCTCTTGGAAATAGTACAACAAGCTGGGCGGCAAAAAACCCAGAGTATAGTATTACTATGGATAGAGATGCGGAGTATTCCTGTGGTCAGTTTATTTGGACTGGTTTTGACTACATTGGAGAGCCTACACCTTACCAGACTAAAAACAGTTATTTCGGTCAAATAGATACAGCAGGTTTCCCTAAAGATTCTTACTATTTATACCAAGCAGAATGGACCAATTACAAAGAGAAGCCAATGGTTCATGTATATCCTTATTGGGATTTTAATCCTGGCCAGATGATAGATGTTCGAGTGTGCAGTAATGCACCTAAAGTTGAGCTTTTTGTGAACGGAAAGTCTTTGGGTTGTAAGGAAATTGACCATCTTCGTGGCAAAGAATTGCAGGGACATTGGAAGGTGGAATATGAACCAGGTAATATTTGTGCAGTGGCATATGATGAAAATGGTAAAGAAATTGCCAAAGAAACTAGAAACTCCTTTGGTGATTCCGCAGCCATTGTATTAAATGCCAATAAAACACAGCTTCAAGCCAATGGTGAAGACTTGGTTTTTATAGAAATAAGTACAGTTGATAAAGATGGTAATCCTGTAGAAAATGCTGCAGATTATGTGGAAGTACAAGTGGAAGGTGCTGGTCGCCTTGTTGGATTGGATAATGGAGATAGTACAGATTATGACCAGTATAAAGGAACCCTTCGTAAGCTTTTTAGTGGCAAGTTGTTGGCGATTGTGGCAGCAGGTACGGAAGCTGGTGATATAACCGTAACGGTACGTGATGGAAGAACCTTAAAGAGTGAGAAGGGAAATTGCATCAAAGAAGCTTCATTATCTTTAAAAGCAGTGCCAGCCCCCATTAGAGAGGGTATTAGTGCCAATACTACAAATACTTTTATGCCATTATCAAAGGTAACCCCTGGTTTTGTTCCTATCCGTAAAATAGAATTGGTAAGTGAAAATGGACAAGTGCTAAATGCTGAAAATAAAGTGACTGTAATCCAAGCCAATTGTTTTCCGGCAGATTCTAGTGACAAGGAATTGGTATGGAAAGCAGTGAATGCATCTGGTATGGATATTAATATTGCAACCATTGAACCACAAGGGGAAAGAGTAAAGGTAACAGCTTTAGGAGATGGAGAGTTTTATATTCGCTGTATGACAAAGAATGGTACGAATAAAACCAAACTCATTTCTCAATTAGAAATGAAAATTGAGGGTATGGGAGCAGCATACATGAATCCATACGAAATGATAGCTGGCGGCAGATATAATTGTAGCAAGGGTGATGTGGGTAGTGGACCAAACAATAGTGTAGGAACAGATAAAGAAAATGAGACTCAAATTGGTTTTGCAAACTTAGATTTTGGTGATTATGGTTCTGATGAAGTAACGATATCTATCTTTTCCACTTTTAGTGATGCGCATGATATCCAAATTTGGCAAGGAATGCCTGATGAAGCAGGTAGCGAGCTACTTGCAGATGTAATTTATCAAAAACCAAGCGAATGGGAAGTGTTTAAGTCTGAAACATATCGCCTCAATAAACGCCTAAAGGGGATTGCTACCGTATGTTTTGTAATGCATCGAAAGGTATTGATAGAGGGATTTACATTTACAAAGCCAGATGTAGCTTTTGCCCAAATAGACGTAGTGTCTTATGGGAAAATATATGGAGATAGCTTCCACATTGCAGAGGATAGCATAGAAGGCATTGGTAATAATGTATCTCTTGAATATGATGAAATGGATTTTGGAGAAAAGGGACTTCATAGCATTACTATTTGTGGAAGAACACCTTTGAAAAACAATTCTATCCATGTACGTTTTTCAGGAGAAGAGGATGTGAATCATGTTGTGGAATTCCCTCATGAAGAAGAGTATACTTGCCACACTTTCCAATTAGAGCCTATTTATGGGGCGCAAAAAGTAACCTTTGTATTCTTGCCAGGATGTAATTTTGATTTCAAATGGTTCAAATTTGAGTGATAAACCAGACATTTATTAAGCAAAAATAAATTTTATAAATTATAGATTAAACAACTCTGAGAAGGATTGACTTTAAAATCAACTGTTATATAATAAGTATAACAGATAAAACAAATCAAATAATTCGAAGGAGGAATGAATTATGATGTTATCAAGAAGAAACAACTATAATTTATGGGATGAACTTTTTGCGGATCCGTTTTTTAGGAATCCATTTAGCAATGAGAAACCCTCTTTCATGCGGACTGATATAGAGGAGAAGGACAACCAATACTTGCTCAACATCGAATTACCAGGCTATCAGAAAGAGGACATTCATGCAGAACTAAACAATGGCTACTTAACCATTTCTGCTGAGCGTACGGAGAATCGTGACGAGAAGGACAAAGAAGGTAATTATATCCGCAGAGAACGTTACAGTGGATCTTGCAAACGTAATTTCTATGTAGGTGAACAAGTGAAGGAAGAGGACATTAATGCTAGTTTTAAGGACGGTGTTTTGAGATTAGTAGTTCCTAAGGAGCAGCAGGCTGCTATTGAAGAGAATAAGAAGTTTATTGCGATAGAGTAAATTTTAAAGCAATGCAATTCATAAGTTAAGGGAAATAATCAATGGTTATTTCCCTTAACTTATTTTATTGTATAGTACTTTGTGGTTGATGGCTACGTTGGCGATTTTCTCCTTAAGGTATATTGTCAGTCCACTTTTCTAACCATTCCGATAATCATGCTCCCGCGAGCGGGCGCAGTTAAACATTGAAAGCATGTGCAGCAAAGGC
>CAZKGP010000053.1:0-10800 GCA_964552225.1 uncultured Acetatifactor sp. | reverse complement strand
AGGAATCCTCATGAAAAAAAATATAAGCTTTATCCCTATGGATTCCATTCTTGCTGGGTGGCTTCATGACAAATTGAAAAAAGAGTCGCCAGATAGTCTTTATGCTAAGGATTTAATGAATGGAATCCAAGAATTTATAGATGGAGAAACAGTAACATTAATATTAGGGGCTTCTGAAAATATGAATTTTATTCCTATTCCAGAAGCTGTAGATGATGGACTTATTAAAGGAGAGCTGTCCATTTATCCCAAAAGCAGAAAGGTGCTAATGGGGGAAAAAGAGGTTAGTTTAACACCCAAGGAGTTTGATATTTTGTTTTTTCTGGCACAGAATCAAGGGCAAGTATTTACAAAGGAGCAAATTTATCGTGCTGTTTGGGAAGAGGATTTTTTACTTGCAGATAGTAATATTATGGCATTTATTCGGAAACTACGTAAAAAAATAGAACCTAACCCAGATGCACCTGAATATATCCTTACTATTTGGGGGATAGGATATAAGTTCAATGATGATTTATGAAAGGTTTTCTTGGCGCAAGCAAATCGCAAGAAAATCGCAAGAGTTCAACCATATGATTCAATGTTGCGGCACCTTATACTTTTGCTATAAGGTTGAATAAAAATGCGTATTTGACTGTTGATTTGTACGTGCGCGCCGCAACGCGCAGATAGGTATCACCATGAACATTAAAAAAAGAAATATGACAACAGGAAGAATACCTGCTAATGTAGCTCGAAGGAATCAAGCCAATGAAAGAATTTATCATGCAGCGATTACTCATCCGAATAAAGTGCTTGAAGAATTAAATTCTACCATAGAAGGACTTTCTAGTATTCAAGTGGATGAAAACCGTTCCCGCTATGGGGTTAATAAGGTTACACATGAAAAGAAAAAATCTTTAGTAAAACGATTAGTGGAAGCATTTATCAATCCATTTACAGCAATATTACTATGTTTAGCGTTAGTGTCAGGAATAACTGATATTGTAATACCTATGATAAATTCTACTCCAGAGGAAGTTGATTTAATTACCATTATTATTATTTTGACTATGGTAATAATATCTGGAACATTACGTTTTGTACAAGAGTCACGTTCAGGAAATGCTGCTGAAAAATTACTTGCAATGATTACAACTACCTGCACTGTAGATAGGTTAGATGGGAAAAATCAAGAAATTCCTCTAGAAGATGCAGTTGTTGGAGATATTATTCACTTATCTGCTGGTGATATGGTGCCTGCTGATGCTAGATTTATTGAGACAAAAGACTTATTTGTAAGCCAGTCGTCGCTTACTGGTGAAAGTGATTTGATTGAAAAAGTTGCTTCGGAAAGTGCTGATAAAGCGGATTCTATCACAGATTTTCCCAATATTGTTTTAATGGGAAGTAATGTAATTAGTGGTAGTGCTACTGCTGTAATACTATCTGTTGGTGACGATACATTGTTTGGTTCTATGGCTTCGTCTGTAGCAGGAGAAGCAGTAGAAACTAATTTTACAAAAGGTGTCAACTCTGTATCTTGGGTACTGATTCGATTTATGCTGATTATGGTTCCTATTGTGTTTTTTATCAATGGAATAACTAAGGGCGATTGGCTAGAAGCGTTCTTATTTGCTATTTCTGTTGCAGTAGGTCTTACGCCTGAAATGTTACCTATGATTGTGACTACATGCCTTGCAAAAGGTGCTGTTTCTATGTCAAAGGAAAAAACAATTGTAAAAAACTTAAATTCTATTCAAAATTTTGGTGCGATTGATATTTTATGTACTGATAAAACTGGAACGCTTACTCAAGATAAAGTTGCTTTAGAATACCACATGGATGTCATGGGGAATGAGAATACGCGAGTGCTCCGTCACGCTTATCTAAATAGTTATTTTCAAACAGGATACAAAAACCTGATGGATTTGGCTATTATTCAAAGAACAGAGGAAGAAGAGGAAAAAGATTCTAGATTATCAGATCTTTCAGAAACTTATGTAAAGGTAGATGAGATTCCATTTGATTTTACACGTCGTCGCCTATCTACTGTAGTTAGTGACAAACAAGGAAAGACTCAGATGGTAACAAAGGGTGCTGTAGAGGAAATGCTTTCTATCTGTTCTCATGTAGAATATGAGAATAAAGTAGAACCCCTCACCACCTCTTTGAAAGAAAAAATTATTAAGACGGTAGATAATTTAAATGATGATGGAATGCGAGTGATTGCTGTTGCACAGAAAACAAATCCTTCTCCTGTAGGAGCCTTTGGTGTAAAAGATGAGTGTAATATGGTTCTTATGGGTTATCTAGCCTTTCTTGATCCCCCTAAAGAATCTACGGAAGAAGCAATTCGTGCATTAAAGGAGCATGGTGTCACCACCAAAATTCTAACAGGAGATAACGATAAGGTAACTCGTTGCATCTGCAAGCAAGTAGGTCTTTCTGTGGATAATCTTCTATTAGGAAGGGATATTGAGCGAATGAATGATTCTGACCTTGCAAAAGCAATTGAAGAAACAGCAGTTTTTGCAAAACTATCTCCAGATCAGAAAGCACGAATTGTTACGGTATTACGTGAAAATGGTCATACTGTTGGATTTTTAGGGGATGGGATTAATGATGCAGCAGCCATGAAAGCTGCAGATATTGGAATTTCAGTAGATACGGCTGTAGATATTGCGAAGGAATCGGCAGATATTATTCTACTGGAAAAAGACTTAATGGTATTGGAACAAGGTATTATAGAAGGACGTAAAACATATGCAAATATGATTAAATACATTAAAATGACAGCGTCCTCCAACTTTGGTAATATGTTCTCAGTATTAATTGCGTCAGTTTTGCTTCCCTTTCTACCAATGATGAGTATTCAACTAATATTCTTAAATCTAATTTACGATTTGTCCTGTACTGCTATCCCTTGGGATAATGTGGATAAAGAATTCCTTACTGTTCCAAGAAAGTGGGAGGCATCTTCTATTCGTAACTTTATGCTTTGGATTGGACCAGCCAGTTCTATCTTTGATTGGGCAACATATGCATTTATGTATTTTGTGCTTTGTCCCATGTTCGTATCAGGAGGGGTTCTTTTCAATAACCTTGGAGCACATTTCACTGGAATGGAACTGATTCAAATGCAAGCTCAATATATTGCCATGTTTCAAGCAGGATGGTTTGTGGAATCCATGTGGAGTCAAACTTTAGTAATCCACATGATTCGTACTCCAAAGCTACCATTTATTCAGAGTAATGCTTCGGCTTCTCTTACATTAATTACTTTTGTTGGTATTGCTGTACTGACAGTTATTCCCTTTACCTCTCTTGGTATAATGTTAGGATTTGTCGCACTTCCAGCAACCTATTTTGGTTTTCTAATACCTTGTATTTTACTCTATATGATGCTTGCTACTATACTAAAAAAAGCTTACATTAAACATTATGGAGAACTACTTTAAAGGGAATGAAATATTATGACCTCTGGTAAGGGACTATCTTATTTTTGGTAGTCCCTTAAGTTGATTTTATTCTGTAGGAAAGTAAGATTTTCTCTTAATTATTGTTAAGAAAATCGCCAATTTTCCCTAAATGTTTCCCTATTGAATGATAATGACCTGAGTAAACAACTGGGTCAAACTGTGTCAAATCAATTCCATCTGATATATCTATAGTTTCATCAATTTGAACATTTTTAATTGCACAGAAAAATGTATCTGAATCTCCAGTTTGTACAATTTCCTTAACCTCACATTCGTAAACCCACTTGCTTAAGTCAAGTGTAGGCACATGTAAGACCTCTCCATAACTGTAATCATATGCCTTCTTGTTCTTCAATCCTTTATTACCTGAGTTACTTCCGAAATAATCCATTAAATGCAGCATATCTGTACTTACAAGATTAGCTGAGAGCTTCTTTGTCTTCATCACATTTTGCTTTGTCTTTTTAGAAGAACCATACATACTTATTACAAGCATATAATTGCAGTCATGTTCACAAGTAACACTTACCCAAGTGATTGGAGCAAAATTAACATTGCCATCGTCATCACAAGTGCCAATTAGAAAAGCTGGTTGTACACACATGGAATGATGAATTCCCATAGACTTTCTCTTACTCATATCCGATACCTCTTTCTTTTTTAATAGAAATATTGATGAATCTTTAAATCGAATGTATGTTCTGCTGATATAGAATTATTATAGATATATAAAATCTAAATGTCAAGTTATTTGTCATTGCATGAGTTTATAAAATAATTGTCAATAAATGGAAAAATATGTAAAAAACGGTTGATAATTTTACGAAACAGTGATAAAATGTAATAATGAAAAACATGTCAGATACAGAATTAAAAGTAATGGAAAAAATTTGGGAAAACCCGGAAGGAGTTGATAGTGAGTTTATTTATGCTCATTTCCAAGAGCATAGTGGTTATGCAGTTGGAACCATCTCTACCCTTCTACATCGTATTACTAAAAAAGGATTTTTGAAGAGTGTTCGGAAAGGAAAACACAAAATATTTATTCCTTTATTAATGCGAGATGAGTATTTTAAGAAGGTGAAGGATACGGAATTGGGTCAAGCGGTGGACAAAATTGAAGATATAATAGCTTCATACTGTGGAAAAACCCAGCTATCAAACGAACAAGGTGAAATGTTGAGAAACTTACTAAAAGAGATACGTGATGAATAATTTTATTACAATGATGTTAACGTTATCTGTGGCGACAACATTGCTATTTGGTATTATAACATGCATGGAAAAATTGAAGTTTCCTATCTATAACATTTATATACTTAATAAGATAATGGCATTTTTCTATTTAGTACCTGTGTTTATTGTTATATATTTGCTCTATAAATTTCAATTTAGAGATAATATTATGTTATTCCAAGCAGAAGATTTTGTATATTTAGAAAAATATGAAAATGTTCTTTCGATGCCAAATAGAATGTCTCGTACCTTATCATCAGCTAATATAATAGCTTTTATTATATGGTGTGTAGGATTTTTATCATTTTTCGTATTTAATTTAGTTTTCTCAATGGTTAATTTAAAAGCACTTATTAATAATTGTAAATTATGTACAGAAGATGCATTGTGTGATTTAGTGGATGAAATAAGAGCTGAATTGCATATTAAAAGGCATATCTCTCTTTACCAATCAGATTTAATTAAAATTCCGTTTGCAACAGGCTTTTTTAAGATGAAAGTAGTAATACCAACTACTGAAATAGATAGAGAAGATTGGCGTATGTTACTAACGCATGAATTAGTACATTGCAAACGGCACGATGTATTTATGAAAACCTTGGTTCGGTTTGTACAGAAAGTCAATTGGTTTAATCCGTGTATTTATCTGTTTTCTCGTAAATTTACTGATATATGTGAATTTACTTGTGATTTAGAAGCAGTGAAACATTATGATAGAGAACAGATAATTAGATATGGGGACTTACTAATTGATATGTCAATGCATAATTATAGTTCCGTATCCAAGTCTAAAGTAGCACTTGGCTTTTCAGATGATGACTATAAATTTCTTGAAAGGAGAATTAAATACATAATGATAAAACAGAGGAAAGTACATAAGATAATAACAATACTTACGACGTTAGCGATATTTATAGTTGCTTGTCCAATGGTAACATATGCATCTGCAAAAGGAATTACAGTAGTTGAAGATAAGGCAATAAAGATGTATTCAAGACAATCTGAGGCATCTATTCAATCAAATGCCAATATAGAGATGCCATTTGATAATAGTGGAGAATATTTGGAGTTAGGTCCAGTTCCTATACAAACCCGAGGATCAAATCCTGTTGATTTTACACTAGAAAGTAGTCAAGGCGCACGTTTTAATCCAATTACTTTATATGAAGGTTCTACTGTTCGTTTTGCGGTTTACGCTGGTAGAGATACGGATTTATTTGGTGTTGGTTATACTGGTAAAAATGCTAGTGATTATATTATTTCTAATAGCGGAGGTATTACTAAAACCTTTACAATTCCAAAGGATGGGACTTATACAATATACTTTAATAACCTTAATGATTCATCTGAAAGCGCTATGACTATTAGGGGAGAAGTTCAAATAACCTATTAATAATAAAATATATACAGTAAATATTTATACTAAATGCTGCAACCTCGTATCAATGTTATGTTAGGCGAGATTGCAGCATTTTTTACTTTATTACGGCATTAAAAAAAATGTAATAAAAGTTGTTGACTTATGTTAAAACATGTATTATTATATAATAGGTAGCAAAAAGGAATAAGTTACCAAAAGCAATGCATAATAATGCATTGATAGTTTTGAACAAGATAGTCTGATAACAAAAGAATGAGCGGATAGTATATAACTATAATAAGCTTGATAACGTACGACAGAATACATTTGGTTTGGCAAAATTAGTATGTAATGTAAATTAGGGGAGGCCGGAATTTAGCTGAATGTTAATAAATTTATAGTATGCATGTATATTTATCCGTTTATAATTTTGTTATTAGATTGTTTATATATCTTGTTAAACATATAAATCATCTCAAATGGGGAGTGGTTTATTGAGGAGAGAAGATAGGCATTAATTGATCGACTTTCGTAATAATTGTTTTATTCTTATAGGAATGCACTAGTTAGGATATAAAAGGGGATTTATATACTAAAAAGAATGAAGCATTTAGAACGATTGTATATTACATCTTTTGTTATGCTGGGCAATGATCAATTGTAGCTACTTTCAGAGTATGGTTTAACGAGCAGTACCGAAAACTGCTAAGCCATGTACTTTGAAAGTGGCAAATCCTCTCTTTGGACAGGAAATGCTAAAACCGCTAAGTTTTATTATTAGATAAGACTTAACGGTTTTATTGTATTATCTAATTAAACATACGGCCAAATAGGAGGGCAAGTAATGACTTATAAAATAGCAATATGTAATAATGAAGTAGCAGAATCGAAGTATCTGACATTGCTTGTTACTACTTGGATTGAACAATCAGAAAATTTGACAGTGGTATTATCTACTTTTAAAAGTACAGAAGAATTTTTATCGACATATGAAGTGGATAAGGATTTTGATATACTTTTACTTAACATTGAAATGGATGAGATAAATGAGATTGAGCTTTCTAAACGGATTCATGAGGAGGACAGTAGCTTACAGATAGTGTTTATAACTGGAGTACCCGATTATAAGGCACAGGGATATGAGGTATCGGCTCTGCACCATTTGAAGAAGCCCGTGAGGAGTGAAAAACTCTTAGAGGTACTTAATCAAGCAGTTGATAATTTACAGAAAACGGAAAGACCCATATTGTTTCACCTTGAGAATAAAACCACTCGCATTCCAGCAGATTCAATTCTGTACGTAGATGCTACTGGAAGTTCAGTGGTGATTTACACTATAGGCAATTCCGTTCATGTAAAATCATCTATTTCAGAAGTAAAAAAACTTTTGGGAGATGAATTTGTGCGTTGTCACCGTTCTTATATAGTGGGCTTAAAACATATCAAAAAAATCACCAAAGCAGAGGTGGTTCTTGATAATGGTAAGTCGATTCCCCTTGCCAGAACTGCATATAGCAAGGTGAATCAAGAATTTCTTACTTTTTCTAATTTACCCCAATAGTATCAATGATAGACATATTTTGAATACGTTTTGCTGGGGCATAGATAGCAGATAATACAGAACATAATACAACCAGTATAATAATTACCAATGCTTGTACTGGCAAATACCAAGGATCTCCCCAACGGAAGGTGACAAGGCTTTCAAATAAAAATTTATTAATGGGGAGACCAAAGATACACCCAAATAAAATTCCAAGAAATGCATAGGTTAAGGCTTCTGATGATATCATTTTTATAACCTGCCGATTACTCATACCGATAGCACGCATAGCTCCATATTCATGCATTCGAGCAGAAACACTCATTGCAATACTGTTAAAAATATTAAATATAGAGATTAACGCTATTACTACAAGGAATCCATATATAAATAGTGTAAAGGAATAAAATGCACCCTTTGCCTCATCATTACTTAGGCGCTTGTCAGAAAAATTAATATTTTCCCCTGCCATTTTACGGATTTTCATTACATCCTCGTCTGTAGCTTTGTTGGTGAGCTGAATATCAATAATCGTATAGTTGCTTTCTCCCGTAAGTTGGTGGAATAGTTCTTCCGAGCAAATCACAGTTTCCACACCAGATATTCGATGAAAGGGACTTGTTGATAAAAGACCGGATATAGATACTTGGTGTGCTCCTGCTTCCGTATTTAGTGATATGGTATTGCCCAAAGAAAGAGGATTTTGTGAATCATAAACAATCAAAACAGAGGTCCCATCTTTTACAGAATCAAGTGATCCTTCTAATATAAAATCTTTTGCCCATTCAAATTGATGTTCTTCATATGAAATCAAATTAATTATTTTATCTTCCCCTTCTATTTGAACAGGTAAATTGTAGGCAAAGCTACTGCCAAAAACTCGCTTTACAACAGGATTATCCGACAACTCTTGTGACAGAGATGCTGGAACAGAGCAGGTATTATCTGAGCTGACTATGATTAAGTCAGAAGTATATGGCTTCAATGGAGTGATAGCATGATTCATAAAATCAACTGCTGTAGTAAATGCTAGAAATAGAATAATACTAAAACTAAATGAACCAACCATTAAAAATAGATTTTTCCTGCTTGCTTTTGCATGATGTACTCCCAAGGAAGTATCTACTTTTAAAAACCTAGTATTAGCGGCTCTTCTTACTGCTCGTGTTGTTCCAGCATTACCAGAAACTGCAGTTAATGGAGAAACCTTGGCTGCTTTTTTGGCAGGAGATTGTGCTGCTAACAAGACAGTGAGGATTCCAAGTAGTATGCCAGAGAAGATTCCAATCCAACTGATTCCGAAAGTAGGCATTCCTTCAAAAATAGAGGGAGATAAGAATTTTAGCATGCCACATAAGAACCAAACCACTAAGATACTAGACCCAGTTCCAATTGGTATGGCTGTTTTACACCAGCTTAGTGCTTCTAGACGAACAAATTTTTTGATTTGTTTGCCACTGGCACCTAAGCATCTCATCATTCCAAAAAATTCAACTCTCTGTGAGATATTACTATTTAAACTACTTGTAACCATCAATATTCCCGCAATGGTTACAAGGACTGCTAAAACGCCTGCAGTTACATAAAGTTGTATCATATATGAATCCTTGCTCTGAAAGATTAGTGCTAATACTTTTACGTTTTGGCCTATTTGTTTATCTTCCAAGTTAAACTGTGTTTGTATATCAGTGATTACTTTTTGTATATTACAAAAAGGAGTAAACTTAACAAATAACATACTGTTATAAAAAGTATTTGGCTCAGTGACAGTTAATGTATATAAGGTACGGTACAACTCTGTATTTACAAAAACACCAAAGACATCGGCAGATGCCAGCATAGATGTATCCTCGGTAAAACCAGAAATTACTAAGTCATATGTTTGGTTATTAGGAAGAGAAAGTTGTATTGTATCTCCAATTGATAAGTTCAGTTGCTTTTTAACACTTTTTGTAACGGCAGCAGAATTAGGTTGTTGTGGAAATTCTCCTTCTACAATTTCAGTGGCAGGAAACAATGTAAGAAGGTCTTTATCAAAACCGCAAATAACGGTTTCCACGCCATTCATATAATATGCTTCATCTAATTTATAGTTCAATACTCCATACCATGCTGATTGCACTATCTCTGGTCTGGAACTGATTAGTGTAGCCTGCTCATCGGTAATACCTTCAAAACCTGCGTGCCACGCGCCATCAGCTTGGATTGCCTGAATCTTTTGTGTTTCCATTGCCATATTGGCCATACCAAAAATAACGCTAACTAGGAAAACTGCAAGAATAATACATATTCTTGTCATTCTGCTATGTTTACGGTGGACTTTTGCGGAAATAGGAATAAGGTCTAAATAATGTTTCAACTTAGTATTTTTCTTTAACATTGTGCCCCTCCTAAATCTTTGAGAACACCGTCTGTAACATTAAAAATACGGTCCACAGAGGAGGTCAAATTCACATTGTGAGTAATCATCAAAACAGTTTGCTGATAATGGCGAGAAGCCTTATAAAGTAAATCCATAACATCTTGGCTATTTTTGGAATCAAGATTACCTGTAGGCTCATCGGCTAACACCAATATTGGTTTTGTTATTAGAGCCCGACCAATAGCTACTCGTTGTTGTTGTCCTCCTGAAAGCTGGCTAGGAAGATGATACCGACGGTCGCTTAGTCCCAGCATCTCCAAAAGTTCATCTACTTCTTCTTGATTTGGTTTTCTATAATCTAGTAATAGTGGGAAAATTATATTCTGCTCCACATTTAATTCTGAAATTAAATGAAAGGACTGAAAAATAAAGCCGATATTTTGTCTCCGAAAAATAGTTGCCTTATTCTCTTTCATAGAAAATAAATCTTCCCCATCTAAATAAACCTTTCCAGAAGTGGGTGTATCCAATCCTCCCAAACAATTCAATAAGGTGCTTTTACCGGAACCAGACTCACCTACTACAGAAGCAAATTATCCTTTTTGCATTGAAAATGATACGTTTTGTAAGGCGTTTACTTGAGCTTCACCTTTTCCATATACCTTAAATAAATTTTGAAATTTTAATATTTCCATTACGACTCCCATCTGCGCGCTGTGGCGCGTACAATTTACTAGCTCCTTGGGCAACTTTTGATGCCCTGGAAGATCTTCTAACACTATGTTAGTAAATTGACCTTACAAACAGATGAATTTAAGCTTACAATCTAGTAAGAATA
>CAZKGP010000052.1:0-10906 GCA_964552225.1 uncultured Acetatifactor sp. | reverse complement strand
CTATCTTTGATAAGTATGTACATAACTATTCTAAGAGTGATACTCGTGGTGAGAACCTTATGGCTGGGTATAAATGGAACACTATGAAAGAAGCTGAGGTAGCACAGGGGCATAACTCTGCATTTGTAGATAAAGATGGAAAAGCATATGTTGTATACCATACTAAATTTGCAGATGGAAGTGTATCACACGAGATGAGAGTACACCAGTTATTTGTAAATGAAGATGATTGGCTGTTAGCAGCTCCCTACGAGTATAGTGGTGAAACATTAAAGGAATCTGGATATAATCAAAATGAAGTTATTGGTGAATACGATGTTATTGTACATGAATATGGTCAAAATTTTTCCGACCTGGAATATGCAACTCCACAGTACATGGTATTGCAAGAAGGTGGCGTAATATCTGGGGCATTTTCTGGTACATGGAAGATAGAAGCAAATGAACCACAAATTCAATTATCAATAGATGGTCATACTTATAAAGGTGTGTTATTAGAGCAAAATGTAGACGGCGAGGCGTACAATACGTTATGCTTTACTGCAGTAAATGAAGATGGTTTGAATATTTGGGGAAGTAAACTACAAGATGATAAGAATGAAATAGCAAAAAATTTGAAAAATTTTAATTTTGCTATTCCGCTTAGAACTTATGAAAGCTTTACACTTCCAACTGTAGGAAATGGTGGTGTGTCAATTACATGGCAGTCCTCTAATCCTGAAATACTTACAGAAGAAGGTGAGCTTACGCCAGTGGCTGAGAAGACACAGGTAATATTAACTGCAACACTTAGTAAAGGAAACTATTTTTATACCTATGATTTTCCAGTAGTAGTGCTAGCTGGAGATGGACTTTTTACAGAGAGAACCTTAGTAGATAGTTTCTTTGTAAATGACCCACAGGACTTATCAGATAAATCCAATGGAGGCTTATCTGTACCCAATCCTTTTAATAAAAAAATTACCAAAGGTCTTGATATATCAGGCGGAGTCAGTGTTGAGTTTGATGTAGAGAAAACAGGTCAAGTGAATGTTCTAGGAACCATACTTGGATTTACTGGTGGAGGCAAGTTGTATTTTACTCCAGGCTCTTACTTGGGATACAATGCTACAGGTGGTTTTTATGATGCTAACCTAAAATCATATGCATTGGTAAATGATTATATTGGTGATAAGGCTCATGTATCCCTGCATTTTTGGCCGGAAGGCTTTGAGGTAAAAGTGGATGGTGATACAGTGTATAACCAAGATGTTTTGACCACAGAGAATGGAGCAGGAGATTTAGTTAACCATAGAGATGTTTTGAAATGGTTAAATAATACCTCTGATACCTTGAATTTTGGCTTTGGCTCATGGTGGACAGATAAAGCAAACTGCACCATTCAAAATGTAGAGTGCTACGTAGAACAAAGCCTTCAATCAGAGTGGTTGACCTATGAGAAAGAAGAGATAATACTTACCTCAGATAGTGATATTACTTATACTGACAATCCGTTTTCTGGTAAGAATTTAACAGCACTGGAATTAGAATACAATATTACATTTAATGAAGGTGCAGCTAAGAATGGTTGGGATGGAATTTTTAGTTTTTATAATTCTGCTACGAATGGTCGTGTGTCTATGCAAACCAATCCATATCTTTGCTATAATGCCAGCGGTGGCAACAAATGGGTTGATATTAATAATTTGAACGCAGAAGGTTCAACTAATTGGGCATCCACGGCTGAAATAGGACAAGAATATCACATAAAAGTATCAGTCACTCAGGATGAAGCCAAGATGTACGTAGACGGACAAGAGCTCGATGTATCTGTAACGAAGGGAGTGGGTTCCTTTAGTGATTTATTATCTTACATTGGAACCTGTGATAGGCTTACTTTCGGTGTTGGTTATAAAGAAACATCATATTGGGCTACTGAAATATCCACAGTAAGAGAACTTTCCATGCGAGGACAGTATGATGGGAGCCCAATCATTGTGGAGCCAGAAACTCCTGGTGTAATAACCTTAGAGGATGGCAGTAAACAAATTACAAAGGCGTCTGGCATTGAATACCATGATAATCCATTATACGGTCAGGATTTGGAAAAGGTTAGAGTATCTTACGATATTGTATTTGCAGAAGATGCTATGAAAAACGGATGGGATGGAATTTTTAGTTTTTTTGATAAAGAAAGTGCTGGGAGAATTTCCTTCCAAACAAATCCCTACGTATGCTATAACAATATGAGTACAGAAACTCATTATTGGATAGATGCTAATAAGCCTGATTTGGCAGGGAGTACTAATTGGGCAGTAACTGCACAAAAGGGGCAGAAATATCATATTGATATCGTAATTGAAGAGGAAAATTTAACTGTTTCTGTGGACGATATACCTTTATCTCTAGCACAAGGACAGTCAGAAAACGTGGACGGCTATAAAGAGATGCTGGAGAGTATATCAAATTATCCTCATTTTACAATTGGTGTAGGCACAAATGAAACTGCATACTGGTCATCCGAGCTATGTACACTATCAAATATTGAAATTGCGGCCAATGAAAAAGAAGAAGAAAAACCTGGTGGTGATATAAGCGGTGGAGACGTAAGTGGCGGAGACGTAAGTGGCGGAGACAGTGGCGGAGATGTAAGTGGTGGCAATGCAGGTGGAGATGATGAAGATAATAAGCCTAATCCTGGAGAAATTGTTAGCATTACAGATATTTTAAGAGAAATCTGTGAAACAATAAGGAATATTGCGTCTAATAATTCTATGGAAGAAAGAGTGCAAGCATTTCAGTCTATTTTAGAAACTATTTGGACTAGAGATTGGAGAAATTGGAATACGGGAGTAGCGCAGGATTGGAATTATCTTAATCAGATTGAAGAAGCAATAACAAATCTCCTTGGTACTAAAACAAAAATATCTAAAGGCGAAGGTGTGCCAGAACTACAGATACAGAATGCTCTATTATCTGTTGATGCAGGCAAAGATGCTGTAATCAAGGCTGATAAAGTAAACCCAGCTCAATTATTAGCAAGCTTAGAAAATATATATAAGGGAACTACGGCATATGAGTTAAAGATTTTTAATGGTGATGAAAAAACCCAGTTAAAGCTTCCAGTTAAAGTGAAATTCCAATTACCATCGGAGGTGGATACCTCTAAGAACGTTTATGTGTTGCATTTCTTAGATGAAGCAGGGCAATATGAAGTGTTAGTTCCTACTATTGATAATGGAGTTATTGAATTTATAACAACCAGTTTTAGTACATTTGCTATTGTGAATGAAAGTGAGACTAATAATTCTAACGATGCTGGTGGCTCATCTAATGTGTCAACTTTGATAAAGAGTCCTAAAACTTATGATATAGCTTATGATGTACAAAAAAGTAAAGTAATTACTACGCTTGGAATGTTTGTTATAGCATCCCTAGGACTTATGTTTTATCGTAAAAAATAAGATTAATTAAGATAGAACTAGGGTTTTTATAATCCTAGTTCTGCTTATGTAGATATTTATTTTTTGCTTTGTTAAATCATATATATATGTTAAAATGGTAACGTGATAATGCAATAAATTGAATGTTCATAGCGTAAGGGGGAAATTAATGAGTACAAGTACAATTCAGATTTTAATTGCAATGGCAATTTATATGGGAATCGTGATAGGTATCGGAATCTTTTTTGCGAAAAGGGCAAACAATAGTTCCGAGGATTATTTTCTAGGAGGAAGAAGTCTAGGACCTTGGGTTACCGCAATGAGTGCTGAAGCTTCTGATATGTCGGGGTGGTTGTTGATGGGACTTCCTGGAGTGGCATATTGGTGCGGATTATCCAGTGCGGCTTGGACTGCTATTGGTCTGGCAGTGGGGACATATTTTAACTGGCTTATTGTTTCAAAACGATTGAGACGATATAGTGTTCGGGCAGGTAATTCTATTACTTTGCCAGATTTTTTCTCCAATAGGTTTAGAGAAAAGAAAAAAATAATATTAACAATTTCAGCTTTATTTATACTTGTGTTTTTTACAGTATATGCGGCGAGTTGTTTTGTTACATGTGGAAAGCTATTTTCTACATTATTTAATGCATCTTATGTTAGTATGATGATTTTGGGAGCAATATTTGTATTGGTGTATACTGTTTTGGGAGGTTTCTTGGCAGAAAGTGCATCTGACTTCATGCAGGCTATTGTTATGGTAATTGCATTGGGAGTAATCGTTGTGCTGGGGGTGAATGTAGCAGGCGGATTAGATAATATAATCGAGAATGCTCGAAACATACCTGGTTTCTTTGAGTTTTTTGGTGTAGCAACACCAGTAACAGATGCACAAGACGTACAACAGATAGTTGGAAATGCTCCTCAATTTGGAGAGGCTACAGCATATGGATTTATTACAATCCTTTCAACGTTAGCATGGGGACTTGGATATTTTGGAATGCCTCAGGTATTGTTGCGTTTTATGGCAATTCGTAAAGAATCAGAGCTGACGCAGTCAAGAAGAATTGCTACTGTATGGGTGCTTATTTCTCTTACCATTGCCGTTTTTATAGGAATTATAGGTAGAGTGGCATATCCTGCAGCCCTACAGACAGCAGGTGATGCAGAAAATATATTTATTTTATTAGCTACGAATCTATTACCACCATTGCTTGCAGGATTTGTAATGGCTGGTATTTTAGCGGCAACTATAAGTTCTTCAGATTCTTATCTTTTAATTGCAGCGTCTGCAGTGGCTAAAAATATTTATCAGGGAATACTTCGTAAAAAAGCTTCTGATAAAGAAGTAATGAATGTATCTAGAATTACTTTAGTAGTAATAGCTTTGATAGCAATTTTTATTGCACGAGATGAAAATAGTGTAATTTTTACAATTGTATCTTTTGCTTGGGCTGGATTTGGAGCATGTTTTGGACCACTAATGTTATTTTCTCTATTCTGGAAACGAACCAATTTCTATGGTGCAGTTGCAGGAATGATAAGTGGAGGTAGTATGGTATTCATCTGGAAATTAGTGATTCGTCCATTGGGAGGCATGTGGGATATTTATGAATTATTACCTGCATTTATTATCTCAAGCATATTAATTGTTGTAGTTTCGTTATTAACAGGTATGCCATCTCAAGAAATACAAGATGATTTTGATATGGTTAAACTATCTAAACCTTCAAATAAATAAAATTTTATCAAAAATGCTCCATGATATTTTATCAAATTAATATCATGGGGTGTTTTTTATGATTCAGTACTTTAGTCATTGTGGTTATCATACAATATAATATATTTTTAAAAGACTAAAGGAGACGTTAGCACATTGATAAAGGATCAAATGATTTTTGCAGCAGAGGGGGCATATCCACCTATTAAAATTGCACTCAAAAATACAAATTATGCCAGAGCTATGTTAGATAATATGGGAGGAGAGAACTCAGAAATGTCTGCTGTGAGTTTGTACTTTTATAATAACTTAATGACAGATAAAAATTATGAAGACATTGCATACATATTTCATAAAATAAGTATTGTTGAAATGCTTCACTTAGAGATATTTGGTAAAATAGCCTATGGCTTAGGAGAGGATCCTAGATTATGGATATGGCGCTGCAATAAACGTGTATTTTGGACACCTAGTTATAATCACTATCCTATAGAATTTAAAAGATTGATGCACAATGCATTAAAGGGAGAACTGTCAGCAATTGAAAAATATCAGTATCAAATACGAAATATTGATAATGATTGTATCGTTTCTAATTTGGAGCGTATTATTCAGGATGAGCAAGTACATGTTGATATATTTAAGCAGATTATAAAAGAATATAATTTATAAATAAATGTTTATAATATAATAATATGAATTTACTTTTCAAAGAGAGGAAAAAAGGTTAAAATAGGCAATAATGACATAATGTAAGATACAGTATGAAAAGATATGAAATGGAGAAATAGAATGGGTATATTATCAAAGTTGGAACCCCAAAAAGTTTTTTATTATTTTGAGGAAATATGCAAGATACCACATGGTTCTGGAAATATTACTCAGATTAGTAATTATTTAGTAGATTTTGCAAAGACAAGAGGACTTTTTTATGTTCAAGATGATGTAAAGAACGTGATTATTATAAAAGAAGCATCAATAGGATACGAAGCACAGCCACCAGTTATTATACAAGGTCATATGGATATGGTGGCTGTGAAAAAGCCTGATTTTAATATAGATATGGAAAAGGATGGTCTTCAACTTGTAATAGATGGTGACCGAATTTATGCAGAGGGTACCAGCTTGGGAGGGGATGATGGTATTGCAGTTGCTTATGCATTGGCTTTGCTAGATGATGATACGCTTCTTCATCCTCGCCTTGAAGTGGTGATAACGGTGGATGAAGAGACTGGAATGGACGGTGCTCGTCTGATTGACTTATCAATGCTAAAGGCAAGTCGTATGTTGAATATAGATTCTGATGAAGAGGGAATTTTCTGGACGAGTTGTGCAGGTGGAATGAAAGTAACGACTCACTTACCCCTTACCTTTATAGAACGAAAAGGAATTGCATATGAACTTATAGTTACAGGTTTGCAAGGCGGTCATTCAGGGGCAGAAATTCATAAGGAAAGAGGAAATTCTAATTGCTTAATGGCTAGAATATTATATCAGTTAACAACAAATACAGCCCTGAATTTAGTTGAACTTAATGGTGGATTAGCTGATAATGCTATTCCAAGAGAAACAAAAGCTATAGTGGTAATACCTGAAAAAGAGGAGACATTATTCAAGTCTGCCTTAGAACAAGTAACGAAAGAAATAACAGGTGAATTAGCCACAAAGGATAGTGCGTGCAAGGTATTGGTTATGCGAATGGGAAGTGGGCAATACTCTTGTATAGAGAAAGAGCAAACAGAGAAATGTGCTCAATATCTTTATTCTTTGCCGAATGGGGTACAGAGCATGAGCACAGATATAGAGGGGCTAGTTGAAACCTCTTTAAATCTAGGTATTTTAACTCTAAAAAAAGAGGGTATATATATAGAATATTCTGTAAGAAGCTCTATTGAAAGTGCAAAATATGCGTTGGTATCTAAGATAGAAGCGGTTACAGCATTAGCTGGCGGTGAGAGTATTGTAACAGGAGATTATCCAGGCTGGCAGTTTCGTGTAAATTCTCCTTTAAGAGAAAAAATGATTGCAGTTTATCATAGAATGTATGGCAAAGAGCCAAAGGTAGAAGCAATTCACGCAGGTTTGGAATGTGGACTTTTGGGAAGTAAAATTAAAGATTTGGATTGTGTTTCTCTTGGCCCTAATATGAGAAATATTCATACAACAGAAGAGTATTTAAGTATTTCTTCAACGGTCAGGGTCTGGGAATTCTTAGTGAATCTTTTGGCTGATAAGAGTGATGATAAATTTTAAAAATACGAAATGATAGAAGGAGAAGCAAAGATGGGGTTTGATAAGGTGAAAATAAAACAAATTAGGGGGTTAATGATATTAGGGGCAGTTTTAATATTATTATTAATTTATAGCAAAAGTGTTTTTTTGGGAATTGCCATAGCAATAGGAATGATTAGACCATTTATTTATGGAGGGGCAATTGCTTTTGTACTAAATATTCCCATGAAGGCAATAGAAACTAAATTACTTAAAAGATGGAACGGTAAGGTTGCAAAACATATAAAACGACCAATTTGTATGGTGCTTTCTATTATTATAGTAATAGTTATTATTAGTACTGTAGTATTAACAGTAGTTCCTCAGCTTTCTAAAACCATAGCTGAAATAGGTAACAAAATCCCTGCTTTTATAGATACCACATTTGATCAATTAGAGAAAATTAGTGCGGAGTATCCTCAAATACAAGAACAAATACGTGAGCTAGAAAAGTTAGAGTTAAATTGGCAAGATATTATTAATAAGTCCATAGATTTCCTTAAAAATGGTGTAAGTACCATGCTTACATCCACATTCACAGTGGCAAGTAGCATTATTGGGGGTGCAGTTAATTTTGTAATTGCTTTAATTTTTGCCCTTTATATATTATCTCAAAAAGAAAAGTTGGGCAGTCAAGGAAGAAGAATTATATCCGCATATTTACCAGAAAAAGTAGGGAAGAGAATCCAGTATATTTTCTCATTATTATATAAAAATTTTAGTAATTTTATCACGGGACAATGTCTCGAGGCTGTTATTTTGGGATGCATGTTTGTTGTTGCGATGTCAATTTTCCGTATGCCTTATGCAGTAATGGTGGGAATACTCATTTCATTTACTGCATTGATTCCCATTGTAGGCGCATTTATTGGCTGCATTGTGGGAGCGTTCTTGATTCTAATAAGCAATCCTATGCAGGCTCTTTGGTTTATTATCTTATTTCTGATTTTGCAGCAAATAGAAGGCAATTTAATTTATCCTAGAGTGGTAGGAAACTCTGTTGGTCTTCCTGCTATATGGGTACTTATGGCGGTAAGTATTGGTGGTAGCCTATTTGGTATTGTTGGAATGTTAATATTTATCCCTATATTGTCAACAGTGTATACCTTGTTAAGAGAAAGCGTGAATAGGAAAAATAAAGAGAAGGGGATTGTGTATAAGCAACCTGAGGTGGAAGCGGTGGCAACTGGTAATGCGGCCAAGGTGTTGACTGCGAGTGGTAAAAAAGGGGTTGGGAAGAAGAACGATGTGGTAAAGGATAAGTAAAATGCAGGTGTTGGGGAGGACTTCCGTAGGGTACTTGTAAAGTCAGCTTTTCTAATCATTCCGATGAGCCCTTAAGTATTGTAAGCATGTGCAGCATAGGCTTTCATGCTTACAAAAACTACTTAAGGTCTCATCTCCATAGAAAAAATGTCTTTACAAGTACCCTGCGGAAGTTCTCCTCATATACATTTTGGGTTATCAAAGTCTAGTAATGAGGTCTATTGGATGAGTTCTAAAGTATGAAGAGTATGTGCAGGTAAGGATGTGTGCATGTAAAATATTTTAAGAAAGAAATATACTTGGTATGGAGGGACGGTATGAGAGTTGCGCTTACGCAGATGGATGTTGTTTGGGAAGATATTGAGGCGAATCTTGAAATAGGGGAACGATTGGTTCGAGTGGCGGCAGAAGCTGGTGCGGATATGATTGTTTTTCCAGAAATGTCTTTTACAGGTTTTTCTATGAATGTGGATAAGGTCAGTGCTTCTATTGGGGTGATTGAACCTATGTTGAAGTTATCTTTAATATATAAGATTGCAATAGTATTTGGTTATGTAAAAAGGTGTGGAGAAGATAATAAAATTGAAGACCAAGGAAAAGGTATTAATTGTCTGATGGTGGTACAAGATGGAGAAGTGCTTACTCAGTATGAAAAAATCCATCCATTTACTTATGGTGCAGAGGGAGAGCATTTTGTTGGCGGTAAAAAGTTATCAAAATGTATCATTAATGGAATTCGTCAGGGCTTTTTTATTTGTTATGATTTGCGATTTCCGGAAATATTTCAGGCTGTTTCAGAGGATTGTGAAGTGATTACCGTAATTGCAAATTGGCCTAAAGAACGTGTGGAACATTGGAAGGTATTATTACAAGCACGTGCGATTGAAAATCAATGCTATATCTTGGGAGTAAATCGTGTTGGGATGGGCAATGGACTTCATTATGTTCCTAGCAGTATGGGATTTGACCCTTATGGCAATCTGATTGAGATGGAGAGTGTTGGAAGCGTTCAAGAATTATTGATGGTAACGGTAGATTCTGCTATAGTGGAAAAATATAGAACTAGCTTTCCGCTAAAAAAAGATAGAAGAAAAGATATCTACAAGGAATTATATAAGGAGATTGTAATATGTTAATTGGAGGGCTGGAAGCAGGCGGAACTAAAATGGTATGTGCTATTGGTGATGAAAAAGGAAAAATAATAGATAGGGAAGTTTTTGCCACAAGACATCCTGATGAAACGTTCCCTGAATTAATCCGATATTTTAAGAAATGGGACATTGAGGCACTTGGAGTAGGATGTTTTGGTCCGGTAGATTTGGATAGAAATTCTCCCACGTATGGATATATTAAAGCAACACCCAAAAAGGGATGGACCAATTTTGATGTGGTGGGAACATTGAGAAAGGAATTACATATTCCAGTGGGGTTTGACACAGATGTAAATGGATCGGTATTAGGAGAAGTGACTTGGGGAGCTGCAAAGGGATGTGACAGTGCAATTTATATTACCATAGGAACGGGTATAGGAGTAGGTGCTTACATAAATGGTAAATTATTACATGGTTTGGTGCATCCGGAAGCAGGTCACATTTTGATAGGAAGGCATCCTAATGACAATTACAAAGGCCGTTGTCCATTTCATAAAAACTGTGTGGAAGGATTGGCAGCAGGTCCTGCTATTGAAGAACGTTGGGGTAAAAAAGGTATAGAGCTGGCAGGGCAAAGTGAAGTATGGGAATTAGAAGCATATTATATCGGACAGGCAGTAACCAATTATATTTTGACTTATTCTCCCCAAAAGATAATTCTATGGGGTGGAGTTATGCACCAAGAGCAGTTGTTAGATATGATTCGGAATAAAGTAAAAGAGGAATTAAACGGGTATATTAATCACGAGATTATTACAGATCGTATTGAAGAATATATTGTTCTACCGGCATTGGGAGAGGAGCCCGGGATTATGGGAGCTTTTAAATTAGCATTGCTGGAAAAGGAGTAGACATTATCACGAGTTAGTAACACAAAATTTGTCAAACCTCTTGCTTTTTAAAAGAGGACGAGGTATAATAACAATCGTGTTTCGGGGTGTGGCTCAGTTTGGCTAGAGCGCTGTCTTAGGGAGGCAGAGGCCGCAAGTTCGAATCTTGTCACTCCGATTAAGAATAATATAAAACACGTCAATTTGCAGTGAACATGCATGATTGACGTGTTTTTTAGTGGAATT
>CAZKGP010000051.1:0-11263 GCA_964552225.1 uncultured Acetatifactor sp. | reverse complement strand
AGTGCGTTTCCCTAAAATGTATGGTGGGAAAATTTACTATTACTGTAGCAAGCATGGTCTTTATATGAAAAAATAAATGAGTATCTGCATTGGCTCATTTTCGAGAGGAATTAAACTTGGATAGGATACTAATTATAGATGATGATAAGGAACTTTGTGCATTAATTAAGCAAAGTATGATGCAAGAAAATATAGAAGCCGAGGTTTGCTATTCTGGGGTTGATGGTCTAAATTTAATAAAAGAGAAGAAATATCTCTTGATTATCTTAGATGTTATGATGCCAGGGATTGACGGCTTTGAAACCATGGGAATAATCAGAAGTAACAGCAGTGTTCCAATTTTAATGTTTACCTCTAAAAATGACAATGCCTCTAAGGTACGCGGACTTCGTGAGGGAGCTGACGATTATTTGACAAAACCCTTTGACATGGATGAACTGATTGCTCGTGTTTTATCTTTGATTAGACGGTATACGTGGTTTAATCCCAATAATAAAGTGGCAGATTTGCTTTTCTATCAAGGGCTTACGATAGATGTTAATAGCAGAAGCATCAAGGTAGAAGGCGATATTACTTACGAGCTGCCGCCTAAAGAATTTGATTTACTATACTATTTGGCAAAACATCAAGGTAAGATTTTAACCAAGAAACAGATTTATGAGGAAGTATGGGGAGAATCATATGTTTATGATGACAGCAATATCATGGCAATTATTAGCAGATTGCGTAAAAAGATGGAAACAGAAGGAAATTCTCACAAGTACATTCAAACGGTAAAGGGCATTGGATACCGTTTCAGTAAGGAGGTATAATTTTGTTTTCATATATAATACATCTTTTAATAATTGTTGTAATTTTTTTCGCAACAGCATTTCTTTTTAGCCTGATTAAAATACGTTCTATCAAGAAGCAATTACATAATATGGAGGAAGTGCTTGACGACATTGAGAATGGAAATGGCGAGCGCAAAATTTTGATGCCTGCGAATGAGCTGACTGCACCATTGGCATATAAAATCAACAAAATTATGTATGCTTATGAGGAGCAGATGATACAGCATTATTTGTCGGAAGAAAATAATAAACAGCTAATGACCAATCTTTCTCATGATGTACGCACGCCCCTTACTACCTTAATTGGTTATCTGGATGCGGCTTATAAAGGGATTGTAACGGGAAAAGAGTACAATCATTACATTCAAACCGCAAGGATAAAAGCCCATGATTTAAAAGACTATATTGACATCCTTTTTGACTGGTTTAAATTGAATTCTAATGATTTGGTACTGGAAATGGAAGTTTTAGAGATAACAGAGCTTACCCGAGATATTTTAAAAGATTGGATACCCATCTTGGGAGAAAAATCGTTAGACTTTGATATTCTAATACCTGAAAAAGAAACTTTGATAAAAATAGATTGTGATGGTTATTCCCGCATAATCAATAACATAATGCAGAATGCCATTTCGCACAGTCAGGCAGCTAATATAAAAATAGAACTTTGGGAAGAAAATCACAATCTAAATATTCGTTTTTGGGATAATGGTATTGGAATTGCAAAGGAAGAGCTGCCGTATATATTTGACCGTCTATATAAATGTGATAAGGGGCGTTCATTAAAAGGGAGTGGCTTGGGTCTTTCTGTAGTCAAGCAAATAATGGAGAAAATGGGCGGTAGTATTATTGCTGAGAGTAAGCAGAACGAGTACATGGAATTTATACTTTGCTTACCATTGCAAGGTTAGTGCAAGGTTAAAATAAGGTTAATGCAAGATTGGTGTGGTAATCTTAATACAGAAAAATTTAAGGAGGGTTCTGTTTTGAATGATTTTGTGATTGAGACTACAAACCTTATGAAACAATATGGCAGTCAAAAAAGTGTAGATAATCTGAATATGCATGTACAAAAAGGGCGTATTTATGGGTTGTTGGGAAGGAATGGAGCTGGCAAAACTACTACAATGAAGATGCTTTTAGGACTAACCGCACCAACCTCAGGAGAAATTAAGGTTTTTGGGAAAAATATTAAGGGAAATGAGAAGAAAATACTTCCCCGCATAGGAAGTCTGATTGAAGCACCAGGTTTTTACCCTAATTTAACAGGGACAGAAAATCTGAATATATTTGCAGATTTACGGGGAATTGCAGAAAAAGATGGAGTTCAAAAATCCTTGGAATTGGTTGGACTTCCATATAAGGATAAAAAGCTTTATTCAAAATATTCGTTGGGAATGAAACAGCGTCTTGGAATTGCACTTTCTGTTATGCATGATCCAGAACTGTTGATTCTTGATGAGCCAATTAACGGACTTGACCCTATAGGGATAGCGGAGGTCCGTTCTTTTATACGGAGATTGTGCGATGAGAGAAAGAAAACAGTTTTGATTTCCAGTCATATTTTATCAGAAATAGCATTACTTGCGGATGATATAGGAATTATTGATAATGGTGTTTTAATAGAAGAGGCAACACTTGCAGACTTAGAACAAAGAAATCGGAAATATATTCATTTTAAGGTAACTGATACTGCACAAGCCTCCAGAATATTAGAGTCCTTTTTTCATACAAATAATTTTCAGGTAATGGATGATTATAATATTCAACTTTATGACACAGAATTTCGTATAGAAGAAATAACCCGTTGCTTTGTGCAAAACGAAATTGATATAGTAGAAACCCATCTTTGCGAAGACACCTTAGAGGATTATTTTAAACGGGTAACTGGAGGTGAGGGGATTGGGTAAACTGATAAAAATAGAATTTAGGAAGATGCGTAGACGACCCCTTGTGCTGCTTGCCACTTTAGCAGCTATATTGCTGCCTATCCCTGCTTCATTTCTTGCGGCAAAAACTGGTCAAGGATACGATTTTCTATTTAAGACAGCAATAAATATAGGTCATTTTGTAATGTTGATTCCAGTTCTTTGTATTGTGGCAGCAATGCTTTTTTTTGAAGAAAAAAGGAATGCTACACTAAAATCACTGATTGCAATACCTATATCTCCAGTAAGATTAGCTTGGGCAAAATTAATTGTTCTATTAATCATTTCATTGGTCTATTCGGTGTTTGCTTATATAGCTACGTTAATTGGAGCAGGCATAGGACAGATAGAAGTAGAACACATTGGCAGTAAACTGCTGCTTATCTTGATTATGGGCATTATGACATGGGTGTCAGCGCTTCCTTGTGTTGCTTTGATTATTATAATAAGTAAAGACTATATATTTTCTGTGCTGCTATCTTTTATGTATGCTATCCTTGGACTGATACTAAGCAGTACAACACTTCCATGGGCAGCTCCTAATTTATTTATGCTGTTGCCTATAAGTGTCATTAGTCGCTGGCTGCTTCCTATCTTTCAAACATTGCACACGGCACCTTACCCCTTTGATACAGATACTAGTATGGTAAGTACCCCTTTTTGCATCCTATATTTACTTATTTATACTGCCTTATTTGGGTGGATTATTAGCAGGAAATTTAAACATTGGGAACAATAGTAGGGGGGAAGTGTATGCTGCGTTTATTAAAATTTGAATTTAGAAAGCTACGCCGATGTAGTATTATTTTTGTTGGAGTGTGTATCCTCATTTGGGCTCCCATGCTTTCTATCTTACAACAAATATCAATGAAAGAACCCATAAAAGAGTATGGCTTTAGAAATCTTATAAATGCTGCTATTTGGAATAACATGAGTTTGTTTATGCCCGTTTTACTTATGCTATTGGGCGGCTACATAATTAACAGGGAGTATGTTGATGATACGATGAAAAATATATTAGCCATACCCATAAGCTATAAGAAGTTAATGTGTGGAAAGCTTCTAACATTAGGTACTTTAACTTTTATTTACAGTATTTATAGTTTTATAATCACCTTATTACTAAGCTTTTTCTTTTTTCCTAAGGGACTAACGTTTTGGGAAGCGTTGACTGGAGCAGGACAGATAATAGGGATGGGATTTTGTGTATACATAGCAGTGCTGCCAGTTGTTGCATGGTGTGGAGCTAAGAAAAACCGTTATTTAGCCGGTAGTGTACTGGTCTTTTTATATGGCCTCTTAAGTATTCCCCTTTCAGGAAGAGGGATGCAGGACATTTACCCAATAACCGCAGGCCTTACCATCATTCGCTATGGCGGAGACACTGGTAGCCTTGAAATGGGAAATAACCCTATGGTAGCAGTAACAGTATTAATCATAATGATTATGTTAACTTATACTATTTTGTACCTACAGGACAGGATATTTGAATGATATATGAATGAAAATATTCCTTTGCAAACAAAATTTATTTTATCCAGTCAGTGGTATTTATGATACAATGAGCGAAAGTGAGCTAAGAGGGAGCTTGCTCACTCGTAGCGAGCGGCGAATGTCGATGATAAGCTTGCTTATTATACAATGGATAATAAAATACTTGATTTTTACGGGAGAATATAAATGCATAAAATAATTTTTCTAGACATAGATGGAGTTTTAAATTCTAAGTTCTGGGATGAAAATCATCAGAAGGAGATGAGTGACGGTACATTAATTGATGAAGATAAGGTAAAACTATTAAGTGAGATTGTGAAAAGAACAGAAGCAAGTATTGTTTTACATTCAGGCTGGAGATTCTGGTTTGATAAAAACATTCAACCATTGAGAGAGGAATCCCAGCGATTGATGGAAATGTTTAAAAGACATCAAATAGCTATTTCAGATGTTACGCCGGATTTTACCACAGAAGAAATAAGAAGAACCAAAATGTTTGGTCTTGTCAAAGCGCAAGAAATTCTGGCATGGATTCATGAACATCCAGAAGTTGAGAAATGGATTGTCCTTGAGGATTTGTATTTGCTTAATGAGGAAGTGCATACACATCAAATAACAACAGATTCAAAAGTTGGTTTAACACAAGCGGATGTGGATTTGGCCATTGAAATGCTGTCAGCAATTTATAATTACAAGGATTTGGAAAAACCACCTCTTTACACCAAAACACAAGTTGCATTTTGGGATGACGAACATATTTCCAAACAAATGCTAGAAGCACACCTTGACCCTGATTTTGAAGGTGCGAGTAGAAATTTAAATTTTATAGATAAATCAGCATCATGGATAAAAGAAATTGTACCCCCTCGAAACTATCCTATTTTACTTGATATTGGGTGTGGTCCTGGGATATATGCTGAAAAATTCTCAAAAGAGGGTTATCAAGTAACGGGAATTGATTTTTCAAAAAGATCAATAGACTATGCTCAAAAATCAGCATTAAAACATGAGTTAAATATTACTTATCTGTATCAAAATTATTTGGATATGAACTTACAACAGAAATTTGATTTTTCAACCTTAATATATTGTGATTATGGTGCTTTATCAACAACAGATAGAAAAATCATTTTGAATAAGATATATCATCACTTAAAACCAGGTGGAAAATTCTTGTTAGATGTATTTTCAATGGAAAAATATAACAACTTTCAAGAAAAACAAACATGGGAAAATTGCCCAAATGGGGGATTTTGGAGTGATAAGAAGTACCTTGCATTTAATGGCAACTATAAATATTCAGATAATGTGACCTTGGAACAAACTTCTATTATCGCAAATAATGAAATAACTAATTACTATATATGGAATACTTATTTTACCAAAGAAACGTTGATGAAAGAAGCTAAGGAAGCGGGTTTTAAAGTATGCGAAGTGTTTGGTGATGTAGCAGGAGGTGCTTATCACCAAGACAGTCTTACCATTGCAATACTGTTAGAGAAGCTGGAAGGGGATTTGTTCTAACTTCTTAAACCCGAAGAATTCAAAAGTTCCATCTTCGCATTCTGTTAGAGTATATGGTTCATATTTATCATAATCTATTCGTAAAAATTGATGATTGCCAATTGGTCGAATTGGAATGCGAAGTTCACCATTAAATCGCACAAATTCCCAATTTCCGTTGTGCCTGCGTAGTTCAATTTTTTTATCTAAATAAATGCCTTCGTATTTTTCTGCGTCTTCATCTGAAAGATGAATGGTTGGCGGCTGTACTTCTTGTAAATGTTTGCCAGTAAATAGAATATCGCATATTGCTGTATTCATTTTATATTGATTACCAAATCCTGCATTAGATAATATTATAATAAGCAAATCATCATCAAAAAAGTTCCCCATATATGTCATAATACCCAAATTGTCACCGCCATGAGAATAGCATTTTTTGTCATGTATAGTATGAGATTCTATGCCATAGCAATAGTTGTTCTCATTTACTGTAAAGAATATTTCATATGCTGTTTCTGAGAGAATCTTTTTATTTTGTAAACAATTATGCCATTTAATCAGGTCAAAACAATTTGATACAATAGCTCCGGCTCCAATGCTGAACTTATCATTATAATATTGGCATTTTACAATCCCCTCTCTATCATAATCATATAAATAAGCCTTGTTAGGTATTATACTTGTTCCATTATCTAAGATTGAGTTTTCCATATTCAACGGAATAAAAATATTTTCCTCCAGATAATCACCCAAGGACTGTCCACTTAGATACTCAATCATCCAAGCAAGAATGTTATAATTAGAATTATTGTAATTAAATTGAGTTCCTGGATTAAAAATAATAGCTTGATTTATATAGCGGTCAAAAAAATCCTTCCTAGAAAAAGTTAATCTATTATATTCACCAAAAAAATCATCATCGAAGCTATAGAAATTATAGAGTCCAGAGGTATGGGATAAAAGATGATGAACTGTAATTCTTGAGTCAATAAGTAAATCGTTAGGCAAGTACTTATTAGCACTTTCTTGTAGCTTTATTTTATTTTCATCAACTAACTTTAATATACAAAATGCAGTAAATTGTTTTGAAATGGATGCTAATGAAAAACATGTTTCTAAAGTGTTTTTTATTCCGAACTCCATACAAGCAAATCCAGAAGCTTGATGTAGTATAATATTACCATCTTTGACAACGCTGACAACTCCTGAAAAATTCCATTTATTGATATATTCATTGAGATATGTTTTTAAATTCTCTAGGTTATTTTTTTGTATGTTCATGATTATTCTCCTCGCTTGGTAATCATTCCGATTAGATGTCAAAATAGTGTAACTCTGTTCGCGGTTTTGGGAATATACTACAATAAAATGACAAGATAATCAATTGATTATCTATAAAAATGAGATTATAATGACAGACATTGAATAAATGTTTGCTGAGGTAGACAGATAGGAGTTATCGTGAAAGTAAAAAATAATTTTAAAATGACAATCAATGCATGTTTTGTGGGATATATAGTACAAGCTATCGTAAATAATTTTATCCCCCTTTTGTTCTTAACCTTTCAGTCTAGTTATAGTATTCCACTGTCTAAAATTACACTGCTCATTACAATTAACTTTGGTTTGCAGTTAATAGTGGATTTGCTATCTGTTACTTTTGTAGACAAGATAGGATACAGGGCGTCAATGATAATAGCACATGCTTTCGCAGGAGGGGGTCTTATTTCCCTAACAATATTGCCTGAATTATTTTCTGATCCTTTTGTGGGATTAGTGATTGCAGTGATGATTTATGCCATTGGTGGTGGACTACTGGAAGTTTTAGTTAGTCCTGTTATGGAAGCATGTCCTACTGATAATAAAGAAAAAGCAATGAGTCTATTACATTCATTTTACTGTTGGGGTCATGTAGGGGTGGTTTTGCTATCTACTGCATTTTTCTGGTTGCTTGGTACGGATAGTTGGAAGTTGCTTGCTTTGTTTTGGGCAGTAGTTCCACTTTTAAACATGTTTGCCTTTACAAAGGTGCCTATGGCATCTCTTAACGATGAGGGCGAAAGTGGTCTGTCTGTTAAGCAATTATTTTCCAAAAAAATATTCTGGGTTATGATGTTAATGATGCTTTGTGCTGGCGCGTGTGAACAGTCGGTTAGTCAGTGGGCTTCCACCTTTGCAGAAACAGGCTTGAATATCAGCAAAACATTAGGAGACCTTGCAGGTCCTATGACCTTTGCCATCCTAATGGGACTTTCCAGAGCTTATTATGGAAAGTTTGGTGACAAAATCAATCTAGAACGCTTTATGACATTCAGTATATTGCTTTGTTTGACTTCTTATATTTGTATTGTAATCGCTCCATATCCAGCTATAAGTTTACTAGGCTGTGCAGCGTGCGGATTTTCAGTTGGTATACTTTGGCCTGGAACATTCAGTATGGCATCTGCATCTGTAAAAGGAGGCGGTACAGCGATGTTCGCTCTTTTAGCACTGGCTGGGGATTTGGGATGCTCAGGAGGACCTACTTTGGTAGGTATGGTATCTGGACAATTTAACGATAATTTAAAAATGGGTATTTTGGCTGCTATTGTCTTCCCTATAATATTATTGTGGCGGGTATTGGCTAACAAACGAATCAAGGAAACAGTAGAACAACCTAAAGCTGCCTAAACTCTTATACTATAATTCAAACGTTCCACTATAACACCAGACTTTTTGTATGTGGTATTATACTTTGAAGTGGAGGTGGACAACTGATGAAAACATATAAAACTTCAGAAATTGCAGCAATAATTGGGATACACCCAAACACGGTTCGTTTATATGAGGAGCTGGAACTGATACCAAAGCCGGAAAGGCAACCCAACGGCTATCGTATTTTTACAGATTTTCATTTGGAGCAATTTAAGCTTGCACGTCTGGCATTCCAGATAGAAGTGCTGCAAAATGGGTTACGTAAGAAAATAATTCAAATGGTAAAAACCTCTGCGTCGGGAGATTTTGATGGAGCTCTTACACTGACCAAGGAGTATTTAATACAGGTTATGCAGGAACGTATCAATGCAGAAGAGGCTATTACACTTGTGAAACAGATTCTAACAGGAGAAAGGGAAGAGGAGGACACACATTTTTTAAAACGTAAAGAAGTGTCCCAGTACCTTGATATATCTATGGATACTCTGCGAAATTGGGAAATGAACGGTTTGCTGACTGTGAAACGCAAAGAAAATGGGTATCGTATTTACAAGGATGAAGATATAAGGCGATTAAAAATCATTCGTTCTCTGCGGTGTGCAAACTATTCTCTGGAAGCGATACTGCATATGCTCTGCCAATTATCTGCAAACCCCAATGTTGACATAAAAAGTGCGTTGGATACCCCCAAAGATGACACTGATATTATTACAGTATGCGATAAGTTAATCACATCATTGCTGGCGGCTGAAGATAATGCACAGAAAATGATGGATATACTACAGAAAATGAAAAATACATTTTATTAACCCTCCATTTAACCACCAATGTTTTTATTGGTGGTATTTTTGTTCTATAGAAAAATACTGTTAACAGAATGGAGGCATTAACATGCAAGAAGTAATTAAAGTTAAGCAGCTTACAAAATCATATGGTAAACTACCTGCGGTAGATTCTTTAAGTTTTTCCGTAAATAAGGGTATGGTTTTCGGATTGCTTGGATCAAATGGAGCAGGAAAAAGCACCACAATTGAGTGCGTATTAGGAACCAAAAAGGCTGATAGAGGGGAAATATCCGTTTTAGGAATGAACCCTCTGAAAGATCGTAAAAACTTATTTGAGAAAGTAGGTGTTCAGTTTCAGGAAATCAACTATCAGGACCAAATTACAGTAGGGGAGCTTTGTCAGGTAACAGAGTCTTTATATCGTGAAGCTGCTAGCTCTTCGGATTTGCTAACAAGGTTTGGGATTGCAGATAAGCAAAAAAGTCTCGTAAAGGATTTGTCTGGTGGGCAAAGGCAGCGACTGTTTATTGTTCTTGCTCTTATTCCTAACCCAGAGGTTGTTTTTCTAGATGAGCTGACGACTGGTCTTGACGTAAAAGCAAGACGGGAAGTCTGGAAAATACTTTCAGACCTTAAGGAAAAAGGCTTAACAATTCTTTTAACTTCTCATTTTATGGATGAAGTAGAAGCCTTATGCGACAAGATTTGTATCATGAAAAAAGGTAAAACCGTATTTTATGGTACTGTTTTGGAAGCAGTTAAAAATAGTCCATTTGATGAGTTTGAAGAAGCATATCTATGGTACACAGAGGAAGGGGAATAAATAATATGAAAACTTTTAGAACCATGTTAAAAACAGAATTAAAATTATCACTAAGGGGTATGGATATGTTCATATTTGCAATTTGTGTCCCCCTAGTTGTGCTGATTATTCTTGGGATTATTTACGGTAATAAGCCTGCTTTTGCAGGTGCGGAATATTCTTTTTTAGAGCAGTCTTTTGGGGCACTTGCGTCAATTTCAATTTGTGCAGGTGGGGTTATGGGACTGCCACTAGTGGTATCAGACTATCGAAGTAAAAACATATTAAAACGTTTAAAAGTCACACCCATAAGTCCGTCAATGATATTATTTGTTCAAATAGCAATATATACCATATATGCGGTTCTTTCACTGCTACTCCTGTTTCTTGCAGCAAAATGGTTATTTGGCTATCAATTCAGGGGATTATTTGTGCACTTTATGGGAGGGTATCTTTTGGTGATTGTTTCCATGTTTAGTATTGGAATGGTAGTGGGGGGACTTGCTCCAAATACTAAAATGGCAGGAGCGATTGCAAGCATTTTGTATTTTTCCATGTTAATATTTTCTGGCGCAACATTGCCATATGAGGTTATGCCCACAGCTCTGCAAAAGGTTGCAGATGTGTTGCCTCTGACTCAGGGAATTAAGTTGCTGAAATCTGCTTCTTTAGGTCTGTCAGTAGAAAACGTTCTAGTTCCTGCTGTAGTTATGTTAGTTATTGCAATTATTTGTATTTTTATATCTCTTAAATTTTTCAAGTGGGAGTAGGGAAGTGTTGGGGAAAGCCCTGCATGGAAGTTTTCATACTCATGCTTTGCAGGGCACTTCGCTGAGCCATGGCAGTAATCCTTTTCGGCAGAGGCCTCAAGGATTACTTTGTCTCAGCTACGTAGCAAAGAAATCGCATGAAAATCTTCCATGCAGAGATTTCCTTTAACACATACTTCCATCTGACTGCTTCGCATTCTTTGGCACATGAATTAAAACGTTTTTATATTATTTGTAATTAAATTGAGAAAACATAGCAAAATATTAAAAAAACGATGTAAAAGTATATTGAAAATGTACAAAATGCATACGAATAAACTGTAAACATCTAACAAAAACGTTTTTATTGGATTGACAAGTGTAAAAAGAAGCGTTACGATGAGCTTGTAAACAAATAACCTTTATTAGGGAGGATTATCAATGACAAGATTGAAGAAGTTCGTCAGCCTTT